>NZ_JBFUIO010000001.1:0-221893 GCF_056401835.1 Paenisporosarcina sp. P4_D4
CCTTCATTCAGTCCACATATATAGAAATAGACATTCGACAGAGCTCATGTGAGAAAAGAACGTTTTTTACAATCACTCTAAAAATTACATAATATTCAAATTATTTTATGATATGCTCTCTCCAATACTATTTTTAGGAGGAACGAAGTTGAAAGTGAAAAAGTATATTCTAACTCTTTTTATAGTGATGCTCGCTTTTTATCCATTTACGGATGAAACCAAACAACAAACGGCTATTGCAACAGATGAATATGCCCAATTAGGAATCAGCATTAATAAAATTCTTCAGGACGAACGTCTCGACGGTGCCACCACAGGTGTGAGTATTAGGAAAGCCAACTCAGGAGAACTTATTTATGACCATTTTGGTGAAACGAGGTTGCATCCGGCATCGAATATGAAACTTCTCACAGGAGCAGCTGCTCTCGAAACACTCGGAGAAAATTATAGGTTCTCTACGGAAGTGTTGAGTGATGGCACTGTAAAAGCGGGAATGTTGTCTGGAGATTTGTACTTGAAAGGTAAAGGGGATCCTACGTTGTTAAAGCAGGACTTCGACGTATTTGCCAAGGATCTTGCAGCTCGTGGTATTAAGAAGATAAATGGAAACTTAATCGGTGACGATACCTGGTATGACGATGTCCGCTTGTCGCAGGATATTACTTGGACGGATGAATCCTATTATTACGCTGCACAAGTATCAGCACTAACGGCATCTCCGAATGCAGATTATGATGCAGGTACAGTAATTGTGGAAGCACATCCAAATTCAATTGTCGGTGAACCGGCAAAGATTAAAGTATTGCCTGAAACTGATGTGGTAAACATCATCAATCGTTCTAAAACGGTTGCTGCCGGAGAAGTGAAAGACATAACAATTGAACGGCAACATGGATCGAACAATATCATTATTGAGGGAACAGTCCCAGCGGGCGGCACTGTCACCCGTGAATGGATTGCGATTTGGGAGCCTTCCTATTATGCGTTGGACTTGTTCAAGACATCTTTGGAGGAACAAGGTATTAAATTTGTCGGTAAGCACAAAATCACGTTAGGCAAAACGCCTAGTGATGCTCAATTGCTGACTTTTAAAAACTCAATGGCACTGAAAGAACTATTCATTCCTTTTATGAAACTTAGCAATAACGGACACGCTGAAGTATTGGCAAAGGAAATGGGCAAAGTGGTTTACGGGGAAGGAAGCTGGGAGAAGGGACTTCAGGTGATAGAAGAGAATTCAGAGGAAATGGGTTTGAATATGGAAACAATCATGATCCGCGATGCTTCGGGCATGTCTCACGTCAATTTGATTCCTTCCAATGAAGTAACAAATCTTCTTGTGGCTGTACAAAATGAGCCATGGTACAAAACATTCTTATCTTCATTGCCAGTTGCAGGGATAAGTGACCGTTTTACCGGAGGAACTTTACGCAATCGAATGAAAACTGAACCTACTGTCGGAAATGTGAAAGCAAAAACAGGTACATTAACCGCCGTATCTGCCTTATCTGGATATGCAACCACAAAAGATGGTGAGTTGCTGACATTCTCCATTCTGATTAATAATGATTTGGCAGCTGTGACGCCAATTGAAGACCAAATTGCCACAGCGATTGCAAGTTATACAAAACCTAAATAATCAGTAGCTTCCCGCTCTAAAATGTGGGAAGCTATTTTTATGTAGAAATAATCAGAATAGAAGGAGAAATATATGTTAACGACAAAACAATTGCAAGACATTGAGACTCTTCAAAAAGAATGTGAAGCACATGATGGGATACAACTGAAACTGAACTGGGAAATGCTAAGGACCCGTGATTTGGAGGAACGTGACTTTCTTTATTATGAAGAAAATGAACTAGTTGCATTTTTAGGGATTTACGCTTTTGGTTCAACTGCGGAAGTATGCGGTATGGTAAAGCCAAGCAAACGCCGGAAAGGTCATTTTAATCGTTTGTTTCTGAAAGCGATGGAAAAAGCAAAACAACAGAAATTCAAGAAAATTTTGCTCAACGCACCAGCTGGATCTCAGGAAGCGATGGCCTTTTTGAATAAACATGACGCCGTTCCTGCATTTTCCGAACACCAAATGGAGTGGCAGGAAAGACCTCTTAATGAAGTAGAGGGTGTGACTTTACGAGAGGCAAAGCATGAAGATCTGGACATGAGAATTCGTTTGGACGTCGAGGCGTTCGGTGTACTAGAGGAAGATGCTAAAGCGATGGAAAGCAGAATAGAAAGCGATGAAGATACCGATATGTTAATGATCGAAGTGGACACTCAAACAATCGGAAAGATTCGTATTAAGCGTGAAGACGGGCAAGCATGGATTTATGGTTTTTCCATTCTTCCTGATTTTCAGGGGAAAGGTACAGGTCGAAAAGTGCTCCAAAAAGTCGTCAAAGAACAAAGTATGCAAGGCCATTCCGTGTATCTGGAAGTGGAAACAAAAAATGCTCATGCCTTGAATTTATATGAATCCGTGGGTTTTAAAGTAGTGCATGCCCAAGACTACTATCTATACAAAAATGAAAACGACTAAGTCAGCCGTTTCCGCAAAAAAGACGAAAGGACCGGAATGAACGGCTCTTTCGTCTGTACTGTATTAATAAGATTCAAGCATATTTGGTTTTTTGTCTGTCTTAAAGACGAGTACCTCGCTGGAAGGGTCGTATGAATCACCATAAAACTGCTCATCTTTAAAGGTATGGATATTTTCATAAGTCCACTTCATTGCGTTATAAATTTCTTCTTCATCCTGATCGGTAGGTGACCAATAGAGTATTTCAAGAACGGTATTTTCGCCGGTGGCTAAAGATCGACGAGTATAACCAATGCGGGATGCATGTTTGAAGTCTTCCCGGGCGTAAAATTTAAGGCGTTTTTCGGTATCCGTATCTTCATAATTTACAGGTTCGACTTCAAGGAGAATTGCTTTGTTCTTTTCTTTTAATTTGTTCAGAAGTTTGCGACCTAATCCTTCACCGCGGGCTTCTTTCGACACAAAAAGATAATCCACAAATACAAAGTTTTTAAACTCAACGTACATGAGCACGTGTTTTGGACCTTCATCTTTTATATAAACATTACCTTTTTCATTCAGTAATGTCTCCATATGTTCTTTTGATTTCATTTCTTCGACTGGAAAATATTGATTTAACTTTTCATACCAATTCATTTAAACTTTCTCCTCCCAAAATTATCTTTTGCCTGGAGTTTTTGTTTTGTTGCGCGAAAATAAGAGGAACAAAGTAGGCGAGAAAATCCTCGGTATTATGTTTACCCAAAACCTCACAACTCTAAACATGTTTAATAAATAAAAGCCTAAACTAAGTGTTTCATCTTCACATATTTGAAAGTTCTCCAGTAAAATTCTTTGATTGATAAACGACAGTAACAAAATAAAACTCATCGCCATTATCGGATCCCGGTAGGAGAAGGGGACGGTGAACCATATGATGTCGAAGTTCCTCGTAATATTCCATTAGAAACGTCCTCACTTAACCATTTTCAAGTATGTATACCCGTTATTACCAAAAATAACTTATAATAAGAAAAACAAACATAATAGGACGTGAATGTATTGACGAAAAAGCTTTGGTTTCAAGTTGGGGTCGGGATTTTGCTGGCTTTACTTATTATACGAATGTTTATTGAAGTTAAAGGGATATTTTCGCCGCTTGTCATTATAGGGCAAACCATATTTTTACCATTATTGCTTGGAGGGGTTTTATTCTATTTAACGAGACCTCTGCTTAATTTTTTAGAGTCAAAAGGATGGCCGAGATGGACAAGCATTCTCGCCATCTTTATCGCGATCGGATTTTTCCTTTGGTTGCTCTCATTCATGATTGGTCCAGCTGTTACAAAGCAAGTGAATTCATTAGTAGAAGATGCACCAAAAATTACTAAAGATGTTCAAGCCATGGTTGATTATGCACTTGATCAAAAAAATCGTTTACCTGAATCGATAAAAGAATCAATTGATAATCAGTCTTCAAAATTGAATGACTTTGCACAAAGATTCGGTGTTGGGCTAATCACATTTATTCAAAGCATGTTCCAAGGGTTATTTTTATTGGTATTGATACCGTTTTTCCTTGTTTATTTATTGAAAGATCACGAGAAATTCGCACCATTTGTTGCCAATTTCTTTAGTGGGGAACGGAAAACATGGATTCGTAAAACATTGGTCGATATTGATATCACACTGAAATCCTATATTCAGGGGCAACTATTTGTTAGTTTTGCAGTTGGTATGATGTTGTTGATTGGATACTTAATTATTGGACTAGATTATGCACTCATTCTCGCTATTTTTGGGATGTTTATGAATGTCATTCCTTTCCTAGGCCCTTATATTTCTGTAATTCCTGCTCTTATTATAGGTTTCATTCAAGAACCACAAATGGCTATTTATGTAGCGATTATTATGCTGGTTGCACAACAGATTGAAAGTAATTTAATTTCACCGAATGTCATGGGAAGAGCTCTAGATATTCACCCTTTGACCGTTATTACAGTCATTTTGGCTGCAGGAAATATTGCCGGGTTATGGGGGATTATTCTTGCGATTCCAACTTACGCAGTGATTAAGACAATTTTGAAAAATGCTTATGCAAGACGCGCGGAAATCAAAGAAGCTGCAACATCAACAGTTGAAGAAGAATGAGGATAGAAATGTGAAAAGCCGGATTCTCCAAAAGGAGAGTCCGGCTTTCGCTTATTCTGGATAACGTTTTTCACTTGAAGAAGTATCTTTTGAATGTCGTTTATTTTCTTCATCTTTTACTTTTTCATTTAATTCTTCAACAGGAACAGCATCCACGGTTTGCATGTCTTCATGCATATCGAAAAGGCTTTCCTTGTCTGTTTCCAATACATCTGGATTGTCTAATTTACGACCTTTTTGATTTTCACGTTCTTTATCGTCAAAAGGGTTGTTCGTCATACGAATCCACACCTTTCAAATGCTTATTTTCTCACCATATTAACTAACATGTGAGCCAAAGCATGTTGCTGATCTTTATCGCCAGACTTCCATAATTCTTGTAACAAGTTTTCTTCGCTGTTACGAGGCTCTTCATTATTTGCTAAATAGCCTGCTACTTTTTCAGCAGTCTTTGCTAATTGCTCTTCGCCAAGACCTAATTTTTCACCCATTGCTACTTTATCGCCTAAATAAGATTTAAAGGTTGAAAAATTCGCTAAGATTTCTTCTTTTTTTTCTGAACTTACGTTATTTAATTCCTCTTGAACTTTACCTTGAATGTTTTCCATGTCATTGACACGCTCCTTTTCATCTTCTTAATGTTAGGTTTATCCTATTTAGTCATTGCTAAAACATCCCAATGTCCAAATGGGTATTTTTAACTATTTAAGAGGACAGAAACCGCATTTTTGCAATCCCGGAACATCTTTGGAGAAACAACATGTAGTTCGTACAGGAGAATTCAAAAGCTGTGCTGGCTCAAGGTCTTTTAAGTAGGCTTTAAATAATGAATGCTTGGCGATTCCTTCCCAAACGTTTGATGATTTTAAAATCTCCAAATCAATGCGAGCTTGCTTTTCAGTCGCAGGATTTCCAAGAAGGACAGCGTAGTGCCATAGTAAAAAGCCAAAAACGTTTTCCCACAATGTCAAAGGAGAGACAGAAGAGTGCTTTCGAATTTCTAGGATCAATGAATAACTTTGTTCCTTCAATATTTTCTGTATGAGAGCTTCACGAGGAAGGTTCTCTACATCCATAAAGTCTTTCTTATCGATATACATACTGATACCCATATTTCCATATTCAACATTAGCAGCAAACATCAAATCTTCATGTTGTCCCAACCATAATTCATCGTAAGTAGCCAGCATGACAAATTGTGTCGATATAAACATCCCATAGCGACGCATAAGGTAAGAAGCAGCAACCGTTTTGTTGCTAATA
This sequence comes from Paenisporosarcina sp. P4_D4, assembly GCF_056401835.1. NCBI lineage: Bacteria > Bacillati > Bacillota > Bacilli > Caryophanales > Caryophanaceae > Paenisporosarcina > Paenisporosarcina sp. P4_D4. The sequence continues at coordinate 5,936 of NZ_JBFUIO010000001.1, forward strand.
CCCGTGATTGTTTGTACTACTGCCAGGAAATCAATGTCTTCCATTTGTTTACGTGTAAACAGTGGGTGAGCAGGAGGAATGATGTAAGTGCTATACATATTTAATTGTCGGATTTGATCGTTCGTTAAAGTAGTCATAAATGTAGTATACAAAAAATTAACCAGTAAAGTGTTGACATATTTAGTGATAATGATTATCATTATCGTATACCAAAGACAATCTTTCTGAAAATTAGGGAAGAAGCCATGTCAGCGACTTTTCTCCAAATCGATGCTGATCATAAAAACACATTCTTAACCCCCCTCATCGTTAAGTTGTGTTAGTCAAGACTATGAATCCATGCACTTGTGCATGGATTTTTTTTTTAGCGTAGAATCCAAGCGATAATATTATTAAGTGGAGGCTTTTGTTCTTCAACTAACTGACCAGTGACAATAGTAGTCTTTCTTTAATATTACTGGGGTAGTTATATTAAATATGAAAATACGTGTTAGTTGAAAAAGGATATTTTTTGAAGTTGCTTATCTACATAGCACAGAATAAATAATGAAATAAATACGCGCATTTCACATATTGTATATGCAATTTTCAAAGGAAAAGAGGAGTTTTAATGTTAAAATGTCGAATTAAATAGTAGTAGCTTTTAGTAAGAGTGGAATATCGTGGAAAAAGATATAGATAAAGAAATATATCGTCAAATCGTTGAATAAATAATTTATAATAATTGTTTGCAAATATACTTATTTAAGAGGGATAAAATGAATAATTCGGGTCAAATTATTTTGGTGTTAATTTCGATAACATTTACTACCTTTCAAAAGATTGTGAATTATGAGGGTTTTTTTACGATAGACTTTTTTATATTTACTTTTATTGCTTGGCTTGTTGGAAGGCAATATGATAAAGCTCGTTACTATGAAAAACAGGCACGGTCTAGTGGGGAAAGTTATAAAAGGTTGATTGATTCATTGCCTGAATCAGTTATTATCCATCAGGATGATAGGATTGTTTATGTAAATAAAGCCACTGTTTGCATGTTTGGAGCTTCCAATATGGGAGACATAATCGGAAAATCCATACATGACTTTTTTGAGCCCGAGTACACAGAGCGTATTCATGAACGAGTAAAACAGGCAATGAAACAGAAACTTCCGTTAAACAGTATAGAACACAGAATGAAACGTTTTGATGGATCGATGTTCTTTTTTGAAGTTTCTTCATTGTATATCGTTTTTGGTGAAAAAGAGGCAATCCTTTCAATTGGAAAGGATATCACTATAAGAAAAGCACAGAATGAACAGCAACTCCAAAAGTCAGAAAAACTGGCTATGTTGGGTCAAATGGCAGCAGGTATAGCCCATGAAGTCCGTAATCCCCTAACATCCATCAAAGGATTTATATATCTATTGAAGTCCAATGAGCTCAAAGATGAATATTTTGATATTGTAGAATCAGAGCTTGAACGGATAAATTCAATCGTAGGTGAATTCATGGTTCTCGCCAAACCAAGCGTAGCAACTTTTCTAGAACAAGACGTTACGGTATTGATAAAAGACATAGTAACCTTAATTAATACTCAGTCAATATTGAACAATGTTCAAATTTTTGTTGAGTTTGAAAGTGATTTGCCAATGGTGAGTTGCGATAAAAATCAGTTAAAGCAGGTTTTTCTAAACCTTCTTAAAAATTCAATCGAAGCCATGCCTCAGGGGGGAAGTATTGAGGTTAAGGTTAAGAAAAAAGAAGAAGATAAAATTTCTATTCAAATTATTGATGAAGGTATCGGAATTCCAGCAGAACGATTGCCAACACTGGGAGAGCCATTTTATACAACAAAGGAAAAGGGTACTGGTCTTGGACTAATGACCTGTTATAAGATAATCGAAAGTCATAACGGCAAGCTAACAATTGAAAGTAAATTAAATGTGGGAACAACGATAGAAATAATATTACCTACTATTACCCCAATCGTTATTGAAAGCATAACTAGCTAATACGAATTGTGACATAAGAAACTTTATAAAACAGCACAGTTAATTAACTGTGCTGTTTTGTTTTGCAGTAATAATAAAACATTATGTAACTCTTTTATTATCTTTCAGAGTGTCCAATAATGAGGTGATAATTAATAGACTATTCACATTGAACTTTAATAGATGTAAAAGGAACTAAAAAGTTCCGAATTCCCTATCGAAGTTTTCTGATAATATACATTTTTATGGTTTATAACCAATCAATTCCTAAATAGTGTAATATATGAATGGATTATTGGACTAAATCAATTGGAGAAAAAAATATGAAACCAAAAATGCTGAGTGTAAAATTTCTAATTTTAACACTGTTGGGCTTTGCCATGATTGGTACTTTAGCAGGAAGTGTTATTTCAGGAGTAGTAGTAAGTAAAAATAACCTTGAGAAGAATTACTTAATAGAAAATCAATTTTATGCAGAAAAGTTAGCTGATACAACGAATTCACTTTTTAGTACTATGTTAAAAAGTCTAACATTGGAATCTCAAGATAGTGAATATTTACATACAGTTTCTACCGCAATAAATAAAGAATTAACGCATTTTTTGGATTCTACTACTTTTTTTAATTCTACGTTATTTGTTGATTCAAAAGGAAAGGTCGTTGCCTCAGCACCAGAAGTAAACTTGAAGGGTATACAATTGAACACGCCGGGTGCAAAAGAAGCTTTAATACAAAAAGTACCCTTAATATCACAGCCTTACATAAGTGTGACAGGAAGAATGATATTGCTTATTTCAGTGCCCGTTTTTGACGATAATGGTTCATACTTAGGATTTCTTGCTGGAACCATATATTTACATGAGGAAAATAGCCTGAAAAAAGTACTTGGTCAACATCCAAAACATCAAAATGATTCGTATGTATATGTAGTTGATTCTCATGGTGATATTATCTATCACCCCGATCCTATTAGAATTGGAGAAAATGCAATAGAGAACAAAATCATTCAGAAAGTGTTAAAAGGAGAAAATGGAGCTCAAGAGATTCTCGATACTAAAGGGATACCTATGTTAGCAGCATATGCAAGCTCTGCAAACAATTGGGGAATTATATCGCAAACACCTAAAAAAGCAATTTTAGAACCAACAATAGAAATGGCGAAGCAGGTGTGTTTAATCGCTATTCCATTTATGATTTTTGTTTTTCTAATGTCTCTTGTCATGTTGAAGAAAATTGTGGACCCGATAAGAAATTTATCCTTCTATGCCCAACAGATTACAGTAGATTCTTCGGTACCGAAACCTCACATTCCAGACTGGTATTTTGAATTAAAAGAATTGGAACGTGCTATTTTAATAGCTGTTGAATTTTATGAAAAAAAAATCATCAATGTTGAGAGTGAATCTAACCTGGACCCATTGACAGGTTACTATAATCGTCGTTCGTTAGAAGAGAAAGTTAATTCGTTAGAAATGTATTCGATTATCCTCCTTGATATTGACCTTTTTAAAACCGTGAACGATCAATACGGACATCAAGTGGGAGATGAAGTATTAAAATATCTTTCCACGTTAGTAAAAAATGAGACAAGGGAAAGCGATATGTGTTTCCGCATGGGTGGAGAGGAATTTTTGATTGTTCTTCCAGAAACCGATATTGGGACGGCTAATATGATTGCAGAACGAATTAGAAAAAAAACTGAAAACACCATAAGCCCATCTGGAAAACCGATCACTGTTTCAATGGGGATAGGAAATTCCTCAGAGACCGCAAATCATTTTTCCCAGTTACTTCACGCTACAGATAAAGCATTATACCAAGCAAAACAACAAGGAAGAAATAGAACAGTCATTGCAAATCCAATTAATATAGAGAATTGATAGTTTACTCAAGGGAAGATTGGCTTAAAGTGAGTGCTAATCATATTCAAAGCTGATATAAGGCATATTAAAAGAGCCCAATTCGGATGCGAATTGGGCTCAATTTGTATGCTTAATTTAGTTATTTGTACTATTCTTTACCATTTTTTGCTTTTGCAGCTTTTTCAGATGCATCAGCTTTTTTCTCTTCGACTTTAGCTTGAGCATCAGCTTTTTTCTCTTCAGCTTTAGCTAGAGCAGCAGCCTTTTTCTCTTCGGCTTTAGCTAGAGCAGCAGCTTTTTTCTCTTCAGCTTTAGCTAGAGCGGCAGTCTTTTTCTCTTCAGCTTTAGCTAGAGCAGCAGCCTTTTTCTCTTCAGCTTTAGCTAGAGCAGCTGTAGCTTTTTCATTTAATTCCTTCTCTTCATCAACTTCAGTATCAGGAGCTTCAACTACAGGAACATCACTTTCAGGAACTTCAACTTCTGGAGTTTCTGGAAGTTCCGCTTCTGGAGCTTCTGGAGTTTCAGGAAGTTCTACTTCAGGAACTTCAGGTGTTTCAGCATTTTTCTCAGCCCATTTAGCTAATGCTTTATCAATGTTTTTTTGCAATGCAGCTTTTGCTGTCGGATTACTAATTTTCTCAATGTTTTTAGATAGTGCAAAAATATTGTTGGCAGTATAACCAGTTGGAACTAATGAAGCGATTTCTAAATCTTCAGCTGTAACAGTAGTGTCTTGAGAAACTTCTAAACTAGAATCTACTTTTTCAGTTTCGTTGGCCCAAACTTGTCCAGCAGAAGTTGTAATAAGTCCTGCAGCTAATATAGCAGCGCTTGCTTTTTTCCAATTTTTCATTTTCTTCACCTCTTAATAAATTTGCATCCCTTAGACGCTAATACATTTTTCGAAATATATTAATAACTTAAGGGGGTCGGACAATAAATTTATTCGGAAAGAAGAAGTAATTAAAAAAACACGCTTAGTCAGCGTGTGGGCAATAAGAGCATCTATTGGTATTAGGCATTTCTTTTAATAAACAACATGTAACTCGTTTATAGTCTTTCATTGCATCAAGGGCTGATTGGTTTTGCAAAAATTGCTTAAAAGGTGAACGTCTCATTTGCGGTTTCCACGTGCTTTCTAGCAACAAAAATTCCAGATTCGATGAGGCGGCCGTAACACCATCCTGAATAAGTTGACTGTAAACCCATATGACGTACCCCCATATATTTTCCCATAAAATCAACTTAGGGATCTTCGCATGTTGACTAAAAAATTCAACTAGAGGATGACCATAGGTGTCCAGAACGAATCGTAAAGCTTGTTCTTCATCTTGCACTTTGATATAGCCTTCACTTGGTACTGTGAACTTAATTGTATAGTCGTCCTGAATAATACCAATATGTTTTAAAGGTCCGGCAAAAAATTGCTTGTGTACCGCAATCGTATTGAATTGAGCTGCTAACAAGAAACCGATGCGGCGAAAAAAAACAGATGCAGCAACGGCATCCGTTGGTGCATCCGTTATGTCTCGAACAGTTTGAAGTATTCTGTTTATGCCATGTGCAGTATGAGCCTCACCGAGTGTCATAACGGGCTGACGGTCATCATCGACAAACACAGAAAGTTGTTTAAGACTATCCTTCATACTTACGCACCTGTAGAAACTCGTAATTCTGATACTACACAGCGTCCCCGACCATAAGGGATGCAATGAGGTGTGCCGAACATTGGATCTTTTGAAACTTGGCATTCCATACCAAATACTGATCTAACTAAATCACAAGTAATGATATCTTCCGGTTTACCTTGAGCATGGACATCGCCATTTTTAATGGCAATGATATTGTGGGCGTATCGGGATGCTAAGTTCAAATCATGTAATACCATCACGATGGTACGATCTTTTTTCTCATTTAATTCAAACAGCAAATCCAAAATTTCAATTTGGTGCGTCATGTCCAAATAAGTCGTAGGTTCATCAAGCAAGATGAGATCGGTATCTTGAGCGAGTGTCATTGCAATCCAAGCACGTTGTCGTTGGCCACCGGATAATGTATCAACGGCGCGGTCACGAAGATCGCTAATTCGCGTTGCTTCCATTGCGGCTTCCACTTTTTCTGTATCTTCTTCAGTCCAGCGCTTCAACCATGACTGGTGGGGATAACGGCCTTGCTTCACCAAATCATGAACCGTCAGACCTTCTGGTGAAACGGGTGATTGAGGCAGTATACCCATTTTTTTAGCCACTTCTTTGGAAGACATGCGGTGAACATCTTTTCCTTCCAATAGGACAGAACCGGTTGTCGGTTTCAATAAACGTGCAATAGAACGAAGCAACGTTGACTTTCCGCAGCCATTGCTGCCAACAAAAACGGAAATTTCTCCACGGGGTATATGTAAATTTAAATTCTCAAATAGTAAATGATCAGAATATCCAATTGAAAGGGATTCAGCTTTAACAGCAGTATGCATCATTGTAACCTCCATCTAACTGATAGGTGTTCTCACTTAAGACATCATACCATAAAACAAAGAATTAATGAGAATGATTTTCATTAATTACTGGAAAAGTCTTTACAAAATTGTGAAGTTGTCGGTGCAGGATAAGTAATCATGACCTGCTTATGATGTTTTCTACGATTCCCATAAAATATATGCCGGATGGTGCAAAATTAGGTGACGTTTATTGGGAAATTCAATGTCATAGGAAATTCCATAAAAAAACAAGCACAGTCTGTCAGGAGGACAGTCAATGCTTGTGTTATGGCAATATTAAGCTTGTCTTTCAAACAGTTGAATCATTTCAATCATGACTTTGGTTGCTTTTTCCATGTTATCGACTGAAATGTATTCATATTTTCCATGATAGTTTTCGCCACCTGTAAAGATATTAGGTGTTGGCATGCCCATATATGATAATTGTGAACCGTCAGTACCTCCACGAATTGGGATGACTAATGGATTAATTGATAGATTCGTCATCGCTTCATGTGCAATATCGACAATTTCTTTTACAGGCTCAATTTTTTCACCCATGTTGAAATATTGATCATGCAGTTCATACGAAATTGCATTTGATCCGTATTCTGCTTTGATTTTTGAAGCAGCTTCTTCAAATAATGCTTTCTTCGCTTCGAATTTTTCACGGTCAAAGTCACGTACGATATAAGACAATTTGGCTTCTTCTACATGCCCGTTGAAATTCATCAAGTGGATGAATCCTTCATGTCCTTCAGTCTTCTCAGGCACTTCATCTGCAGGCATATAAGATTGGAACTTCATGGCGATGGTCAGAGCGTTCACCATTTTGTTTTTAGCTGAACCTGGATGAACGCTTGTCCCACGTGTGATAACTTTAGCACCAGCTGCATTGAAACTTTCAAATTGAAGTTCTCCAAGAGGTCCGCCATCCATTGTATAAGCATACTTGGCATCAAATTTTTCAACATCAAATTTATGTGGCCCACGCCCAATTTCTTCGTCTGGAGTAAAGGCAACACGAAGTTTGCCGTGTTTAATGTCTGGATTATTAATTAGAAACTCCATAGCTGTCATAATTTCAGCAATTCCTGCTTTGTTGTCGGCACCTAGTAAAGTCGTGCCATCTGTTGTTATTAAAGTGTGCCCGATATAATTATTAAGCTCTGGGAAATCGTCAGGAGACATAACGGTTTCTTCGTTTAATCGGATGTCGCCACCTTCATAGCAATCGATACGCTGAGGGTTTACATTCTTACCTGTATAATCAGTTGCTGTGTCGACGTGAGCTAAAAAGCCGATTGTTGGCAATTCACGTTCTGAATTTGCAGGCAAAGTGGCAAATAAATAACCATTGTCATCAAGTGAAATGTCTTCCATTCCGATTGAAGCCAATTCTTTTTCTAGTTCGTGCAATAAGTCCCACTGACCTGGTGTAGATGGACAAGTGGTGCTTTCAGCATCTGATTGTGTATCAATTTTGGCATAACGTACAAGGCGTTCGATTAATGTTTCTTGCATGGTTTCATCTCCCTTAGAAAAGTTGGTTCGGAGTCGGGCAGATATTGACCGACATGATGCGGGCCAGTAGTCTTTACCCCTTACCTCAGTTTAGCACTTTCATTCGGTTCACGGAATAATGATTGTTCTGGCCGAATGAAATTTTAACGACTTTTTAGTAAATTCGGAATAAAAAATAGATTCCCCAATTAATTGGAGTGAGTCACTTTTTTCTTTTTGATAACCGAAGAAACTCGTGGTTCCATCCCGGATCTCAAACGGTGTATATTCTCGCGATGCTTCCATAACGCAAGTAAGAAGAGTGCGGTGGTTATGACAATTGGCATAGTACTTTCTGTAATCAAAAAGGCTAAAATGATATATGTAATATATAAGAACAGTACACCGATTAATAAGTAATCTGTCACCAATGAAACGACAATCAGCAAGATAAGTCCAACCAATCCGATTCTCCAATCCAGTACTAACATCACTCCAATAACAGATGCCGTTCCTTTACCACCATCAAAATGCATCTGAAATGGATAATTGTGACCTATTACGACAGATGCCCCCACAAGAAATAATAGGACCCATTGATACTCCAAGGAAAGATCAGTAGATTCGAATATAAGACGCAAAAGGACGATTGCAAGTATTCCTTTACCAATATCAACAAATGCAACGAGTGCCCCGTATTTCCAGCCTAATACAATAGTGGCATTGGATGCCCCCGCATTCTTTACTCCCTGTTCCTTTACATTCACCCCAGAAAGCCGTTGCGCCACATTTGAACCGTGGAGACAGCCAATTAAATAACCTGATAGTAAGGTGATTAGCACCCATAATGCAAGATTCATATTCCCAACCCCTTTTTTTCACTAACTCTTTAAACGTTTGAGTGTTGGCAGAAGTTTCAAAAAATTATATAAATAATTCTTGACTATTTATGGATATTAAACATATACTGATTCTCAAGATGGAAAACTAAATCAAATACTCTTATCTAGAGTGGCGGAGGGACTAGGCCCTGCGATGCCCGGCAACCGGCAAGTGATTAACTTGCAAAGGTGCTAATTCCTACAGATTTCTTTAGTGGAGATCTGAAAGATAAGAGGAGGATCACGCACTTGTGAGCCCCTCTTCTTAAGCGAAGACGGGGCTTTTTTCTGTTCATAAAACTCCTCTTTCGCCTCCACACTTCCATCTAAAACACAATCCAGGAGGGAAAACAATGACAAATCTTCAACCGGAAACTCTACTTTTACACGGAGGTCAGCAGCCGGACCCAATCACGGGTTCCCGTGCAGTGCCAATCTACAAAACAACTTCTTTTGTTTTCAGAGATACGGAACATGCCCAAAACTTATTCGCCTTGCAGGAAACTGGACACATTTATTCACGCATCGGCAACCCGACTGTGGACGTATTTGAACAGCGAATCGCGTTATTGGAAGGTGGCACAGCAGCGGTAGCCCTATCGAGTGGCATGGCTGCGATAGCCTTCTCCATTCTGAATGTAGCAGGAGCCGGTGATGAAATCGTCGCTGCTGGCAATTTGTATGGTGGGACCTACAATCTATTTGCCAATACACTTCCACGGTATGGAATCACGGTGAAGTTTGTAGATTCCACCGATCCTGAGAATTTCCGCGGGGCCATTACCGATAAAACGAAAGCCATTTTCGGGGAAATCATCGGAAACCCAAGCCTTCATGTTTTGGACGTAGAAGCTGTAGCTGACATTGCACACGAGAACGGAATTCCGTTGATTATCGATAATACGTTTGCAACGCCATACGGAAGCAACCCTATCGAATTCGGTGCGGATGTAGTCGTTCATTCAGCTACGAAATGGATTGGGGGACACGGTACGTCAATCGGCGGTGTCGTTGTGGATGCAGGTAAGTTTGATTGGAACAGCGAGAAGTTTCCTGGCTTTACGGAACCGGATACGAGCTACCATGGCCTTCGTTACGGGATTGATGTCCCCCAAGTGGCTTTCGCGATTAAACTGCGGGTCCAGCTACTGCGTGACTTCGGTCCATGCCTAAGCCCGGATAATGCATTCGCTTTTTTGCAAGGTCTTGAAACATTGCATCTCCGCGTACCGAAACATAATGAAAATGCAATTGCAGTCGCACAATACTTAGCAAATCATCCGGCAGTAGAATGGGTAAGTTTCAATGGTTTCGAATCTCATCCATCTCATCAATTGGCAAACAAGTACTTAAAGAATGGATACGGCTCGATTGTGAATTTTGGCATTAAAGGAGGTCGGAAAGCAGGACGAAAACTTATCGACCATGTCCAAATCTGGTCGCATGTGGCTAATGTAGGGGATGCAAAATCGCTCATTATCCATCCTGCTTCAACAACCCATCAACAGTTAAGCAGTGAAGAGTTGAAGCAATCGGGTGTAACGGAAGAGTTGATTCGTCTATCAGTAGGATTGGAATCTGTGAAAGACCTGGTAGCCGATTTGGGGAAAGCAATAGAACATGCCACCGTCGTAACGGTTTAATGTGGAGGTGAATTTAATGGCAACAGGAAGTGTGACAATCGGGAATTTTCAACTAGAGTCTGGAGAATGGCTTGAGCATGTTGAACTTTCATATGAAACTCTTGGTCCTTCAGAAGCACCAGTTGTTTTGGTTTGTCATGCGTTAACTGGCAATCAATATGCCGTTGGATCAAAGGAATCACCGGGCTGGTGGAGCGGGTTAATTGGACCGGGAAAGAATATTGATACCGACTCTTTTCGAGTTATTACACTGAATGTCCTTGGAGGATGCTCGGGTACGACGGGGCCGTTGACCATCAATCCCTCTACAGGCAATCCATATCGATCATCCTTTCCGACAATTACAATTCGTGATATGGTGCATGCGGAAAAAAAGGCATTACTAGCTTTGGGTATTAATCGGCTTCATGCGGTAGTTGGTGGGTCACTTGGTGGCATGCGTGTTTTGGAGTGGGGATTACTTTATCCAAAAGATATGGATATTCTTATTCCTTTAGCAGTTACCCCTTATCTAAGTGACACAGGTATTGCTTTTAACTACATTGGAATCCATGCAATTGAGACGGATGCGAATTATCTCAATGGAAACTATACCTGTTCCTCGGAGATCAAGGGGTTTGAAACGGCTCGAATGGCGGGGCTGGTTACTTATCGTAGTGAACAATTACATAAGAACCGTTTTGCCAGAAAGACCAGAAGCGATGGATTGTTCGAAATCGAATCCTATATGAAATATCAAGGGGTAAAACTGGCTAACCGTTTTGATGCGAATAGCTACCTTACCTTGTTAAGAGCAATGAATACCCATGATATCGGAAGGGATAGAGGGGGTATAGAAATTGCGGCAAAGCAATTTGAAGCAAAAGTGATTACCATAGCATTCACATATGATTTACTATATCCACCTGAGGACATTTGCTCTTTTGCGCATCTCGTTCCTAATCATCATTTCTGTATGGTCAACACAAGATTCGGTCATGATGGCTTTCTGACTGAATTTGAGACATGGGGAGATATATTATCTGTTCACTTGGGGGTAAAGTCATGGCGACGATTCAAGCAGCAATCTTAGGTTTTGGCACAGTTGGTCAAGGTATTTACCAAATACTTAATGAGAAAAAGGATCAATTAAAAGAATCACTTGGATTAGATATAGACATCAAAGCAATTCTGATAAGAGATAAGACAAAAAGTCGCATGGCAGCTCCAGATGTATTGTTCACTGACAACTTTGATGAAATTGAAGCTATCCCAGATCTTCAAATTGTTTTTGAAGCCATTGTGGGAGAAGACCCTGCTTACGATTATTTATGTAAGGCCATTCAAAAAGGTTGTCATGTCATTACGGCTAATAAAGTCATGTTCTCAAAGCGTGGCTTGGAGTTACAGGAACTTGCAAATAGGCAAGGTGTCCATGTGGGATATGAAGCAACTACAGCTGGCGGTGTTCCCATAATTTCAACTTTGAAAAATATTCTTCTAGTAAATCAGGTTCAAAGAATTCAAGGGATATTAAATGGAACATCAAATTACATCTTAACTCAAATGAGGGTGCAAGAAAGCAGTTTTCAGGATGCTTTGGAGGAAGCAAAGTTACTGGGGTACGCAGAGGCAGATCCTTTCAATGACATTTCAGGTCAAGACGCATTTCGAAAGCTTATGATATTGAGTAATTTAGCATTCGGTAAACAACCAAAGTGGAATGATGTATCGATTGAAGGAATAGCAGATATCACTCTTGAACAAGTACTGGGGGCTGCAAGGGAAGGTTTGCGTTTCAGACATGTGGCAGAAATTGTCGAAAAGGTAGATGGATCCTTACATGCGAGTGTTGGTCCAAGATTGGTAGGCCCAGAGCATCCTTTGTATGCAATTGAGGGAGTAAATAACGCAATTGCGCTTGAAACGGATTACATGGGAACTTTAACTTTAGTGGGCCCGGGAGCAGGTAAATTCCCGACTGCAAGTGCCATGGTGAAAGATTATGCAGAAATTATCGGCAAACGGACTCAAATTTTAGTCACCATATAAGAAAATCGAACCGCTACATTCTCTCCAAATGGAGAAATGAAGCGGTTTTTCTATTGGGGAAAATAACGTACTTATTATATAGAAGGAATACATTCAAAACACTTGATTTTAAGTATCTTGAAGTCGAGGTTATTGGAATTACATGGAAAAAATAAAGAATCATTATACCCTCTAATTGTAAAAAAAAGGTTTATTAAAGGTAAAATAGTTGTGATTTAAAAGTATATCAAATTTAACGAATCGCATTATATCAACGTTTTGGTGATTAGGTAAAAATAAATATCGTGAAATAGGTTTATTTACACGGTACAAGGGAACTACGAAAAGGTATTGGGAATATTATCCAACTTTGACATTACGGGAAAGTAAATGGTAAATAATATATGACTATTGAGGTATTCAATGAAGGATTATACCTAAAAGTATAAAAGAAACCATTTTGAAAAGAGGGATTAATGAATGTTAGAGGCAAAAAGGCGTGCGGCTGTATTCTTTATTTTGGCCTTTATTTTAGCGGCCGCCACTGGGTATATGGTCCTTCAGAAAGTTAAAGACTTAAATTCCGAATTAGGAGCAATGACAAAAATTTATGTGGCTAATGGAGAGATTCTTTCTCGAGAAGTAATTCAGGAAAGCCAAGTAACCGTTATGGAAATTCCAAATAAGTTTGTAGTTAAAGATTCTCATATTACATCGTTCGAAGAACTGCAGTACCAAGTTTCCGTCCTGCCTCTCAAGGAAGGGGATATCATCACCAAAAGCATGATCAAACCAGCTACAACACTTCAAAATGAAAATAATCGGTTGGTCAGCTTAAATAGCTCAGAAAAAATTCAATTTGACCAAGTAATCGAAACTCTAGATCGAGTGGATATTGTTGTATCGACTGATAATAATGGCGACCACAAAACGACCATGTTCATGAAAGATGTGGTAGTAAGATGGGCGTTAGGTAATAAAGATGGCATGAGAGGGATTTCAGTCGAAGTGACAGCTGAACAAGCACCTAAACTAATACATATGCAAAATTATGCTGATCATATTCGAATATTAAAAGCTAATGTTGGTCAAAATAGCCTGCCTCTAGAAGAAACTGAAGAACAAGCAGCGCAGGAGGATGCAGCCGCACAGCCAAAGTCGGAAGCTAAACCAGCAACTCCTCCAGCAACGAAGCCTGCACCTACACAACCAAAAGATAATACAAAAAAAGAAACACCGAAAGCAGCAGGAACGACTTCAGGTAGCGGACAGTAAGGTAAAGAAGAGAGGCTGACAAGATGGAATCACATATAAATATTTTGATTGTTAGTGAATGGGAGCAAAGCACGGCGCAACTAAAAATAATCGCTGAAAGTTTTTCAAAAAGCGTAACTACGGTTAATTATCCAGAAGCCATTCGCGAAATGAATCGGGAAACGCGAGATATTGTGATTGTTTCTCAATTTGAAACGGAAGCTTCTGTGGAATTGGTTCAATCGATTCGAATGGTTAACCCGGCATGTCTGCTATTGTTTGTCGCCAATGAATCTGACTTTTCATTGCTCCGTTCAATCATTCGTTCAGGAGCGGATGAGTTCTTCGTATTCCCTGATGAAGCCAGTTTATTTGCCAGCCGTTTCCCGACAATCGTAAAAAACTATGAAGTTAAGAAGAATTCGATGGAAGAAGCCGCTGTAACCTATGGGAGGAATCGGGGGAAGATTTTTTCTTTCTATAGTGGAAAAGGTGGAAGTGGCCGTACATTGATTGCTTCTTCAGTTGCTCAAACTTTAAAGCTTGAGTCAACGGCGGAAGTGATTTTGATCGATTTGAACACTCAGTACGGTGGAATCGAAAACGTCTTTTCTATTGAATCAAACCGTTCGCTGGCCGACTTAATGCCAGTAGTTGAGGAATTAAATGAAAGTCATATCCGGAATGTTTCGGAAACGCAGGAAGATTCCAAGCTGGAAATTCTCATTAGCCCTTGTGACGCGGAAATTGCGGAATCAATTGATGAAGAGTTTATTGCCAAATTGATTCGTACATGCCGACGTTCATTTGATTACGTGTTAATTGATTTGCCAAGTCATATGAATACACAGGTTGTTACAGCATTAGAAGAGTCAGACAAAGTATTTTATATATTAGCTCCTGAAACTTCAGCACTTAAAACGTTGAAGCAGTTCGAGACACTGAGCACAAGGCTCGGCATTTCATTGGCAAATCGCATGGAAATTGTGCTGAATGAACTGGCCAAAGAAAACGAAGTCCAGCAAAGTGATTTGAAAAATGTACTACGTTTTCCGGTTGCTGCTTCCATTCGCAGGGACATTAAAGGGTTACAACCCTATATCAATAAAGGCATGCCCGTCAGAAAAGTGCAGAAAGAGCGTAAATTAATCCCATTTGCCAAAGATATTCGAAAGTTTGCACGAGATGTATTAAAGCAATAGGAGGTGAAGAGGGATGAGCTCACTGTTTGAAAAGAGAAAAGAGAAGCTTGTGCAGAAAAAGCCAACCTCTTACGAATATGAAAACCACCTCGTCGATGAATTAGTCGAACATTATAAGGCACGTTTATTGCGCGACACAAACTTAGAAGCTCTAACGCAGTTGTCTTCAGGAGAAATGCGTTTACGCATCGAACAATATGTTTCTACTTTCATGTCCGAAGAGAAAGTGATTATTTCAAGGCATGATAAAGAACTGTTAATTACTAGAATTCTAGACGAATCAGTAGGTTTTGGACCGCTCGAACCTCTCATTAATGATCCCGAAGTTACGGAGATTCTAATCAATGGATATCAGGAAGTTTATGTAGAAAGAAAAGGAAAGCTTCAGGAAGTACAAATTGCCTTTAGGAATGATGAGCATGTTCGGCACATTGTGGACCGAATTGTTGCACCACTCGGCAGACGAATCGACGAAAGCTCACCAATGGTAGATGCCAGATTGCCAGACGGCAGTCGTGTAAATGCAGTTATTTCACCAATCAGTTTATCAGGCACACTGGTTTCCATCCGGAAATTCCGAGCAGAACCATTTAAAGTGGAGGATTTACTGCAGTTTAATTCCATGAGCAAAGATATGGCAACGTTTCTAGACGGGATTGTCAGAGCCAAAATGAACACACTTATCAGTGGAGGTACAGGATCTGGTAAAACAACCTTGTTGAATGTAATCGCAACATCCATTCCTCACGGAGAACGGGTCATTACGATAGAGGATTCGGCAGAGCTTCGACTCGACCGACCTAACGTTGTTGGAATGGAAGCCAGACCAGCGAACGTTGAAGGAAAAGGCGAAGTCAGCATCCGAAACTTGGTACGAAATGCGCTACGTATGAGGCCAGACCGTATCATTGTTGGGGAAGTTCGAAGTGGCGAAGCATTTGATATGCTCCAAGCGATGAACACCGGGCACGAAGGGTCAATCACAACTGTCCATGCCAATACTGCGGACGATGCATTGCGCCGAGTGGAAGCGATGGTCATCATGGCAGGAATGGATTTACCTTCTACTATTATTCGAGAATACATTGTCGGAGCTTTAGACATCATTATTCAGGCAACACGACTGACAGATGGAACTCGGAAAATCGTTTCGATTTCTGAAGTGCAAAAAAATGATGGCAAACATCGGATTGTTGAAATCTTTAAGTTTCAAAGGACCGGTTTAACGAAGGATGGAGAGGTCGAAGGACATTTTACTCCGACTGGTGAAATCCCCCAATGTTTAAATCGAATCCGTGTCTTTGGAATTGACATGGATGAATCGTTATTCGAGCCAGTGAAACGAGGTGTAGTCGTATGACCGAAGGCTTACTGGCGATGCTGACCATTCTCGTGCTCATCGTAGGTTTTTATTTCTATCTTGGCTATCGAAAAGAAAAACGAGAGTGGCGTAAAGAAGTCCAACAGTTTTATCGAGATGGAGAACGTCGTAAAAGTGTGTTGGTTGTCATTGGAGCTAAGTACGATCAAACCGAGTCGGCAAAAGCGCTAGAACAAAAGCTGATAGATGCAAATATTGGCTTCACGCCATCAGAATTTTTGGGAGCGTTAATAGTTTCATATATGGGATTAATTATTGGTCTGCAAAACTTTTTCAATCTGAACCTGCTTGCTAGTTTGTTCGTTGCCCTGTTACTCGTAGAGGGAGGGCGCCGTGTATTGTTCATGGTGCGTAAAAATAAGAAGAAACAATTGTTGGTCGAACAGCTTCCAGAAATTTGCCGTATCCTGGCTAATGCTACACGATCTGGTATGACGCTAAATCAAGGAATTCAACTTGTAGCGCAAGAAATAGCAGAACCAGCAAAATCAGAGTTTAAAAGATTGGCGCATGAATTATCTCTTGGAATAGACTTCGGTGCAGCGATACGCAGCATGGAAAAACGAGTGGATGATAAAGAATTTCAATTGTTCACAGCTACTATGCTTATCCAGAAGAAAGCCGGCGGAAATTTGTATGCTGTTCTGGATGAAATGAGTCAGACACTGGATGAACGTAAGTTATTGAAACAGGAAATCAAAACGATGACTGCAGAACAACGTTATATTTCCTACATAGTTCCGGTCATTCCGATATTTCTAGTACTGATGATGAACAACATTATCGATGGTTTTTTGGATCCCTTATTTACCGGACTGGGATTCATCCTATTTGCTTTCTTCTTGACCGGTACAATTCTAACATTCGTGATTGTCCGTAAAATCACCAATATAAGGGTGTGATGAAATGGATGGAATTATTGCTTTATCTGTACTGTTGTCAATAATTTTTGTTGGAATTGCCCTTCGCTCATTATATGTGTACTGGCGTGAACGAAAAGCATTGAAAGAACAAGTAGAAGAATCCCTTTTTATTTACGATACCTTCCATCGGAAAATCACACGTAAAGAGAAACTGGTTGCCAAGATGTTCAAATTTGCTGATGATTTCGCAGATTTGGGCCAACGCATTAATTTCTTCAGTGAAAATGAGGAAGTTAAAAAGTGGTTGATACAGGCTGGATATCCTTATGAACTGACAGTTGAACGCTTTCAAGGATTGAAAATCTTTTTAATGATTGTTGGATTCTTTGCAGGCGGAATATCTCTCATTCTACTACTGCCCTTTTCACAATTTATGATTATCCTGTTGCCGATTTTTGGCTATATGAGTGCGATTATGTGGATTCGCTCCAAAGCGAAAAATCGCCAGGAGGAAATTTCGTATCAGTTACCGGATTTTCTGGATACGATGAGCGTTACTTTGCAGGCTGGGGTCGCGATGGATCAAGCAATTCGTGACATTGTTCCGTATTTTGAAGGACCAGTGAAAGAGGAATTCGGACGATTCATTCAGGAAATCAGCGTTGGTGTACCGCGAGCGGAAGCCTATCGGACGTTACTTGTCCGTAATGATTCAAAAGAGTTTCAAATATTGATAAAGTCCTTGATTCAAGGCGAGCGATTGGGTGTACCAATTGCAGATACTTTCAAACAACAAGCCGAAGAAATGCGAAAGTTGAAGAAAGAGATGATTAAAGAGAAGGCGGCGAAGGCTTCACCAAAAGTAACACTCGTTACGACGTTTCTCATATTGCCATCTGCACTCGTATTGATCGGCGGCTTGATGATGATAAATATGTTCAACCAAAACAAAGGTATTTTTGATTTATTCCAATAAAAACACACACTCAAAGGAGAGAAAACAAAATGAAAAACTTATTAATGAACGCATGGATGAATATCGTAGAACCGGTGAAAAACGAAAAAGGTGCACAATCACTTGAATGGTTGGGGCTAGCAGCATTATTGATTTTAGTATTAGGGATTATTTCAACTGCTGTAGGAGAACAACAAGGCGCCATATCGGGTCTGATTGGAAAAATTATTAATAAAATCAGCACTATGGTCGGAAACTAATTGATTTGGAGGAAACTCATGCGTTTTAAAAACTTATTAATTTTATGTTGTCTTGGTCTATTCCTTTCAGCATGTACAGATGAAAAAGATGCTGGTAAAGGAATAGTACCAGGTGAAAAAATAACAAGCGATAAATCAGTAGGTGCAGAAAAGCCATCAGAAACAACCGATAGTCAAAAGAAAAAAGAAGAGGTAGAAGTAAAGCCTCTTCCTACAACTTTAGATGAATTAGCAAATTTGCCAGTAGGATATACTGGCCCCTTTCTCTCATCTTTAAACGAAGAGGATCGGAAAAAGCTTGATGAATTAACAAAGGATTTGCCTGATATTTCAAATGAACCAAGTCAGGAAGAACTGGACAATTATTATAGTGAAATTCTTGCTGTATTTCAGGAGGATTTCAAAGGTCCTGAAGATATCATTGAGGAATTGAAGTTTCAATCACTGGGAAGTCCTGACGTGGAAGATCCACGTATGCAGTTCAAAGAGAATTTGAATGTAATGGTCATTCTTGATGCTTCAGGAAGTATGGGTAAAGAGGCAGGGGGACAGACGCAAATGGATGCTGCAAAATCTGCTATCACCAATTTTGTGAGTGGACTCCCTGAAAATGCGAATGTTGGATTGCGTATCTACGGTCAAGAAGGTACAGGAAACAAAGCAGACAAAGAGCTTTCATGTAATAGTAGTGAACTTATTTATCCAATTGGGAAATATAATCAGGCTGGATTCGATCAGGCATTGGCAAAAGCTAAACCTGCAGGATGGACACCCATTCAGCTTGCTTTGAATGAAGCCCAAAAGGATTTGGCTTCTTATACAGGTGATAAGAATACCAATATTGTTTACTTAGTGAGTGATGGAGTTTCTACATGTGACGATGACCCTATAGAAGCTGCGAAAAAATTATATGATTCGAATATCACTCCAATCGTCAATGTAATAGGATTTAATGTTGATCATGAAGGGCAAAAGCAATTAAAGTCAATTGCCGACGTAACTCAAGGAACATATCAGGATGTCCAAAATGCCGCAGGGCTTCAAGAGGAACTTGATCAAGCTTCAAAGGTCGCTGAAAAGTGGAAACAATGGAAGACGTCAACTGAAGGTAATCTTGGTTATGAAAGAACAAATAACTCATTGGATATATTCGTTTACCATTCAAAGGAATTCGGTAAATATGTCGATGAAGGTCAACTAGTAGGCTTTACACTTACTTATTTGTTCCAGGATGAAGATAAGATGTCGCAGGAAAGCCACGATTATTTGAAAGAGAAAAATAATAATTACCATATTTGGATTGAAGAGGAATATGACAAATTACGGGATGAGTTAAAAGCGATGAACGAGATGAATTATTCTGAGGCTATCAAGGCATTAGAGGAAACATATCTATCAAATACTCCATAAACAGGAGGCGCATGAATGAATAAAAGTATCTGTAAAAAGTTTTTTGCCATAAGCATGATTGCATTCATTTTGTTTTGGACTGCCGGGCCGTCGATTATGTTGGCTTCGTTCATTTCGCCAGGAACACCAATAAATCCAGGTTCTCCTATAACAGGCGGAAGCCCAATTACAGGTGGTCAGTTTATTGCGCCTGGTGAAGTTAATGGACCCGGCGAGGCAATTGCGCCTGGACAAGCGGTTCAAGGTGGTAATTCATCCGTATCTGGACAACCAATTATTTCGGGTCAACCAAGTTCGAATGGTTCCTTCATTACGCCAAATTTTATACCGAATCCATATAATGGCTGGCTGCAAACGGGAACTCCGATTACTGGGGGACAAGGACCTTCAGGTGGCGATGGTTCATCTACAGGCGGTGGCCAAGGTGGCACTGGTGGAACCGGACCGGGTGGAACATTGCCTGGCGGAGGCCAAAGTGGCACTGGACCTGGTGGAATATTGCCAGGCGGAGGCCAAGGTGGCACTGGTGGAACCGGACCGGGCGGAACATTGCCAGGCGGAAGCCAAGGTGGCACTGGTGGGACCGGACCGGGCGGAACATTGCCAGGCGGAGGCCAAGGTGGCACTGGTGGGACCGGACCGGGCGGAACATTGCCAGGCGGAGGCCAGGGTGGCACTGGTGGAACCGGGCCGGGCGGAACATTGCCAGGCGGAGGCCAGGGTGGCACTGGTGGAACCGGGCCGGGCGGAACATCGCCTGGCGGAGGCCAAGGTGGCACTTCGGGAACTGGTGGAGGCTCTGAAGGCACAGCTTCAAATGGCGAGCCTGACCGCGGAATATTTGGTGCCATCGCAAGTACAACAGATAACGTGAAAAAATATGTGTTAGAGTTTGGTGATACGGTTTTACAAGGTGCTTCTGCACAATATGCCGGATATACCATTAGTCAATTAGAATCAGGAAATTATAAAGTTACGGGTCAGAGCAATATCAATAACAAATTCTTTAACCATTATTATGATAAGTTCAAGAAATATACGATGGATGGTCGAAATGCTTATTTGCCGACCAATGGAGCAAATCCGAGACCACATCGAGTTAATACTTTTTTAGATGGCAAAAAAATTGCAGATATCACTTCACCTAAAACGTTTATAAACTCGGCTTGGAATAGTGCCAAGAACAGCTTGAATACCGATTTTAATGTATTTTCGAAAAGCTTCTATGGTAAAGCGAATTTGATGAAATTGAATGGACCCGTTAATTTGGCGCTGAGTTCATTCAATAGCATCTATGATTATTCAGAAGGCGAAAAATCGGCAATTGGCCTGGTGTCGACTGATTTTGCAGCTGATCTAACAACTGATGTAGCAATTGGCGTCGGAACCACTGCCTTATCCACTATAGGGGCCAGTATGGCAGCGGGTGCGATAGGTGGCTCGGTAGTTCCGGGATTAGGTACCATTGTTGGGGCAGCAGCCGGTTTGTTAGTAGGTTTGACTGTCACATTACTGTTGGAAACGGGTCCTGGTAAAGCAGTGAAAAAAGCTGTCAGAGATGGCGTTAAATTCGTTTATGATGGCGCAGTAAGTGGCGTCAAAGCTGCAGGAAAAGGAATAGCAGATGGAGCGAAAGGTCTGTTTGACGGTGCTAAGAGTCTATTTGGCTTTTAACTGAAGAGAGGGTTGCAAGTAGGGTGGTAACCCTCTCTTATTTTTCACCAAAATTATTGAGAGTGGTGATTATATGTTCAGTATGAGGAAATTAATGCAGGCAATTGGAGCCAGTATTCTGATCACGGTCTTAGTTTCTTTCATAATCGGGTTTTTTAATATTCCATCTTTTAATGGCTATATCGTTTTCCAAATGATATTGACATACGGTTCACTGGGATACTTTTCAGTAAAGTGGAACCCTAAAACCCCTTATACCGCAGCATTCCTGGGGGCAACAATTGTTTCAATTCTCAGCACCCTCACCTCGTATTTTTTACTGAATGTCTTGGTATGGTGGGATCCAGCTGGAATTGGGCGGAGCATGACTTGGGCAGTCCTTCTGACATTGTTGGTAGCAATCATTACGGTGTATATGAAGCAACGGAAGGCAGGGACATTAGTATGATTGGTGAAGCGTTCAAAATCTACAGTCGTAACTGGTTTCCTATTCTAATGTGGTGTTTCATCATCATAGCACCCATTACTGTTTTCAGTTATTTGGGGATTGTCTATGTATATAGCAATGACATTTTGCATAATGAGTCTTTTCTCGCAGGGTGGCTGCTAATGCTGAATTTCATTTTATGCATCCCTCCTTTTTTAAAAATGGTCAAAAAAGATGGAATGGATGAAACGATAAAAGTTACGGAAGGTTTGTTTTTCTTTGCCAAACGATTCGGTGTGATTTTACTCGTCGCAACAATTGTTTATTCTTTGGGATTGATGGGCATGTATTTATTATTCATACCAACCGTGGTTGCCATATTATTTTTGATCATTTTTCCGTTTTTCGTGGAATCACTGAGTGTCTGGGAGACTATTAAACAGACTTTAAGGAAAATGAGAGATGAGAACCTTTCGATTATTGGTGATGTCTTAGTGATCGCTGGTTTGAACATTGTTTTGTGGACCAGTTTGATGATGTTTCTGGAAAGTTATGAAACGAATGTTTTGGCATTTTTAATCATACGTGTCACTCTTAATGTATTGATTCTTCCTATTTTGTACATATATTTGTCTTTGAGGTATAGAAGCGATGATTTCGCTTTGGATATTTAGTTGAGGAAGGAGTCACATAGATGGTCAGCAAAGTTGAAAAAAAAGCACCTGAAAAGAACATCAAAAAGATAAATGTGTTTTTAATGGTGATTTTGTCTTTCATCACAATGGGAACATATATTGGCTATTGGTTTGTAAAAAGAAGCAAGGATATAGAAAGATTAGAACTTAATCACCACGTGTCATTTGGAACTTGGAAATTATTCACTGGCCTCTCTTTAGTCTTGTTACTTATTCAATTATTTGGTGGCATGATTTTAAGCGAAGTCGGATTACTGACTATCGATTCTTTAAATATGATGTTTTCATTTCTATTTGTTGGTATATTGTATTATTCCATATTTAGAATTAAAGAAGTAATCGAAGAAAACTCAGAAATTGAATTTAATAAATATGCTCTATTTTTTATGCATATCTACTATTTACAATACAAATTAAATCGAACATCCCTTTAAAACTGGTGTTCTAGAAGAGGTGTTACTATTGGAAACCAAAAAAATGGCTACAAAGAGCGTTTCATTTTCTAACAACCGTATTTTCATAACGTTTGCACTGTTTCTTCTGCTGGGCTTACCAGCAAGTTTCATTCCTGAAGAAACATATCTAAAATGGTTATTGATCAATTTCATCATTGCTGTGCTTTTGACAGTAGTGAATTACATGATTTGGACGAAACAGAAGAATGATAGCAAAAGGTATTTCTCACTTCACTCTTTTGTGATGATGCTCGGTTTGGCATTTTACGCGACATCTCCAATATTAAGATTGATCTATCCTTCCATGTATTTTTGGATTCTTTTAGGTGGATTGATTTTGTACACTGTTTTCTTAGTATCAAAGTATGACGCAATTGCTGGAGGGCTTTTAAATCCTCGGAAAAAAGGGTTCAAATTATTGGTTTTCTCCTTTTTTGCCATCGTTTTTGTAGCGGGAAGTAGCATATGGGGTTATATGCTAGCGTCAGATGCCGCACCGGTCAATGAAGTGGCCATTATCATGTTTTTCTTGGGACTCTTCCTATTGATGGTAGCTCCGTCAATGCTTGTAACACCAAAGCGTGCCGAAGAATTGAAAGCGCCACAACATAATTGAGGTACAGTGAAACGTTGTTAAACTTAGTATGTGCCTAATCGGAAGCAATTGCAGAAGGTCTATTAAATCCAAGATTAAAGGGTTTCAAGATGTTGATTTTTACATATTTTGCAATTTCTTTTTCGCTGGAAGCGTATTATTGGCCTATATGTTGGCAACAGAAGCAGTACCATGGGGTGGAGTGGCAATTATTACTTTCTTCATTGGTCTATTTTTTATAATGGTATCTCCTGCCATGTTGATTACACCTGAAAGAGCGATTGAGTTAAGAGGTAGAGAAATTAAATCCTGACGGCAATTCATTCCAACGAAGAATTCAAGACCACCTCTTATGATTGAAGAATACAGTTAACAAGTGATTGGAGAGATTGCATTTTGCCGAAGCCATCCATTTTTGTTTTTTTACTGCTTCCATTGATATCTGCACTGATCTCACTGGGGATTCCCATTTATAAGTCCGAGTATATGATATTAACAACCATCATTTACTTGGGGTATGCATTGTTACTCTTCATCGTTAAAGCAATGTTCTCATCTAAGGGGAAAATGGATTTTCCTAAATTTGCAGGATATGCAATGTTTACTGCTTTCTCATTTTTCTTTATTATGCCTTTGATTAAAATATTTGATGGCGAAATTGGCATTCAATTGCTCTTGATCGTGATTTGGCTCGTGCTCCATATAATCTTTTTTGTCAAAGTCGAGACGTTCTACAAGATTGTTTTACCGACGGCTGGTGAACAAAAATCAAAATGGACGATTATCTACTATCTAGTTTTCCTTGTACTTGCTCTAATTTCAGGTGGAGGAAACTTCGTGGTAACGCGAATTATGACAGAAAGTTATGGACAGGAACCAATCATGAATTATTTTTCATATGTCCTATATATCATCGGTTGTTGGCTTGGAACACTTGCAGCCGTTATGAGCATTAGAATGCAAGGGAAGTTGCCGAAAGGTCGAATTGAACGAATAGTACAAAAGGGAAAATTAGTGCGCAATAAATAATCATTGAATTGATGAATACATAGTAATGTTGACCTCATAAAAAATGAATTGTGCAATATTTGAAGATAGAGGTGATCCCATGATGGGCTTACGAACATTAAAAAATGAAAAAGGTGCATTGAGTATCGAATTTCTAGGAATTCTCCCTTTCTATTTCATTTTTTTCTTATTGCTTTGGCAAGTGGTAGCTTCCGGTTATGCAGTCATGAGTTTGAAGTCTGCCGCAAATGATGGAGCGTCGGTTTACGCTATGACTGGAGATGCGGTAGAAGCTCAAAGTGCTGTCATGCAATCCATTGGCGGTAGTGCACTTTTGGCCAGTCCCAATGTATCCATTAACCCACAAGGAAACGGTGCTTTCACATTAACAATCAGCGCCCAGCACCCTCTTGTCTTTATTCCAGCTGAATGGAAGAAAGAGACCGCGGTCTCATTGAACTCGAAAGCAGCTGGCAAGGTGTTTGTCCCATGAAGTATTTAAGCAATGAAAGAGGAAACTCTGCCTTTTATATTATCTGGCTCTTAGGTATTTCCGCTGTCATTTTTGTCATTGTCATCAATATTGCGAAAGTATATGTGGTCAAACAACAAGCTTCAACTGCCACACAACAAGCAGCATTTGCGGGAACCATCGTTTTTTTGGAAGTTACCCAAAAAGGGATCGAGAATTTTGACAGTGACCTGATCAAATCCACCGCTCAAAAAAAGGAAGATGGGAAATCCATTCAAGATCAAATTGATAAAAAAGTGGATGAATTGGTCTCTCAAGATGTAGATTTACAGCAAGCGTACATTAAAGCATACAATGAAGTACTTCCTGGAAAATTAAGAAAACATCCTCAATTTGAAATGGAAATGAAAGAGACGTTTAGAGATTCTGGGCTTCGCGGGAAATTACTTAGTGCAGTTCAATCAACCATCACGGCCAATGAAGCGAATGCAGATGACGTCGAAGTGCTGCTGTCCGATACAAAATGGCGTGTGGAAGTAACAGCAGATGCTACATATAAGACGATAACGGACGGAACCTATCTCCAGTCATTTACTTCGGATATTAAACAAAAAGGAGTCGGCCCGTCACTTAAATATTTGGAATATATACCTTTCGAATGAATCAGTCCTGGAACAATCCTTTAGGACTGATTTTTGTGTATCAACATCTCTCTGATTCAGCACCTGAAAGTTGAGGCTTTCTAGACTGAGGTAGACCCTACATGAATCCTTCGGTATGCAATAAAAATCCAAGCAATCTATAAAACAGATTGCTTGGATTTTCTTTATGATTTACAGATTTTCATATTTTTCGCCTGGTAAAATTACGAGGTTAGTCTTCATCTTTAACATCAATATCTTCAGGAATGGGAGTGTTTCGCCATTCGTCGATTTGCCGTTTAACGTCTTCCACTTGTTCTAGGTGTCGATCAAATTGTGTTTTATTTATTAAATACTGCTCGCCATCATGAACAGATTTAATTCGTCCTTCCAATACGTACCGGCGTACTTGCTGTTCAGGCATGCTCAAAAATTCAGCTGTTTCTTCTATTGTTAAATACATAGAGCAACACTCCTTTTTCTACAGTATAGTTGACGGTATGCTGTATCTCAATATGTATAAAATATGGTAAAGTACAGTCAACAACTACTTGAGGTGACGATATGAAAACTGTGATCCCTTACTTCCTTGTGCTATTAGCTGCTGTGTTATGGGGCACAACTGGAACTGCTCAAACCTATTTGCCACAAAGTGCCCAGCCTTTGACGATTGGTGCGTCACGCTTAGCAATTGGTGGATTTTCGTTATTACTAATAATGATTGTGATGAAAAAAATTAATTTCAAAACCTGGCCATGGCTGATCACTTTAATATGTGCATTGTGCATGGCATTGTTCCAACCTTTATTTTTTACCTCCGTACGAGTGACAGGTATTGCTATCGGGACTGTTGTCGCTATTGGAAGTGCACCTATTTTTTCTGGTTTGATAGAATGGTTGTTTCTTAAAATGAAGCCATCTCGCGCTTGGGTATTGGCCACAACCCTTTCAGTCATTGGATGCAGTCTTTTGTTTCTGAACAAAGACGCACTTACTGTTAATCCACGGGGTGTAACTTTGTCTCTAATTGCTGGATTTGTTTTTGCCATTTATACAATCGTCAGTAAAGCATTACTTTCTAAAGTAGAAGCCATTCCGGCAGTTGCCATGACATTTTCATTGAGCGCTTTGATGTTGATGCCTTTCTTGTTCATTTTCGACAGTTCTTGGGTGTCGGAACCATCGAATATTTGGACGATATTATACTTAGGATTTATGACGACCAGTGTTGCGTACATACTGTATTTATTGGGTCTCCAGAAAGTCCCTTCGTCTTCAGCAGTAACGTTATCTTTAGGGGAACCGTTGACTGCAGCAGTTTTGAGTGTCTTTATCGTAGGGGAAGTATTAAGCCCCGTTTCATGGGTTGGCGTTTTACTATTGCTCGGAGGAATTATTGTTCTTACGTTCAGTGGAAGAAAACGAGCAAAGTATATTAGGTAAATGAAAGTGTCTCTTTAACCAGAGGCACTTTTTTAGTGTTTTATTTGGGAATATATGGGCTAAACGGAATAAAAGGTTGTTGATGCCGAGTAAATCTAGATTGATGCCCATTAATATGCATTTGAAGCGGATTAAATCTCAGTTGATGCCGATTAAATAGCATATAAAGCCAAATAAAATCAAACGAAAGAAAATCCACGATGTTTTCTTAAGAAATTCTTCATTTTTATCCTCATAGTTTGTTAAGAATTGGCAGATATAATTGGTATCATAAGAAGTAGAGATGAGGTGCAACGGATGACACAATTTACGGTTCTTGTAACGGATGATGACCAGGATATTCGGGATGGAATTGAGATTTACCTGAAAAATGAAGGGTACAGCGTATTGAAAGCAGCAGATGGGCTGGAAGCATTGACGCTGCTTGAAAAGAATGAAATTCATTTAATCATTCTCGATATTATGATGCCAAATATGGACGGCATACAAGCAACATTCAAAATTCGCTCAGAGCGCAACATTCCGATCATTATGCTGAGTGCCAAAGCGGAAGACTCAGATAAAATTCACGGATTATCTGTGGGGGCAGACGACTATGTAACGAAGCCATTTCATCCGATGGAACTAATGGCTCGTGTGAAATCACAGTTGCGTCGATACGTCCATCTCGGTACGTTCAAGGAACAGAATGCCACAGTGGCAATCGGTGGACTTGCACTGGATATGGAAGCTAAATTAGTGACGCTCGATGGGGAAACCGTCAAATTGACTCCAATCGAATACAAAATTACCGAATTGCTGATGACCAATGCCGGTCGAGTGTTTTCTATCGGGGAAATTTATGAGCGTGTCTGGAACGAACCCGCGTACAATGCCGAAAATATCGTTGCTGTACACATTAGAAAAATTCGGGAAAAAATTGAAACGAATCCGAAAAATCCGCGATATGTAAAGGTGGTGTGGGGCATTGGCTACAAGATCGAAAAGTAAGGTATCCCATTGGTTATCCATTGTAGCTGTCGCATTAGCCATGCTCAGTCTCATGTATTGTTATTCCTTTGTTGCTCAACTAATAGATGACAACTTTTCCTCGAATAGGATGTTTGTGCAATTGACCCGCATGTTAAAAGGAGGCGTCTAAGTGATGAAAAGAACAACATGGCTTTTTTATGGACTTGTCAGCCTAACAATATTGGCGATTATTACATTTACTTCACACGGTCAAAAATACTTGGGTAAAGATTTTAAAGAATCCGATCATTTTCACATGATTGTTGAGTCCCAAATGAATGAAGTCTATCCAACATTAATCAACAGGTTTGACGTGAAAAAAGAAATTAAGAATCTTGAAGTGACTGAAAATGAAATTGAAGAATACCGTACGTATTACGGTTCCCAAATGGATCAAATCCGTGACGTTCGTTATCAATACGAAGGTTTAATTGAGGAAGCGACATCATTGTCGGAAGAGGAAATGATGTCGGAATTAGTGAGTGAGCGAGATGAGAAAATCGCAGAAATCCGCAAAAACTTTGCCGATGATGAAGTGGTGCGAACTAAAATCATGGAAGCGAAAAAGCAGGCATTGGAAGAATATGATCGAAAGATCTCCAACTCACTCCCGCTTATGAAGGCACTGCAACGGCAAATGGCCTATGAACTGACCAATTTGGAAACAGGTGAACACTACTCTTTTGGTGATGTCAAAGACGCAGATACAATTAAGAAAGAATACAGTTCAAAAACCGGTTTTCTTCGTCTTTCAAATGTGAATCAAAATTATATGAATGTGGAAGATGGGGAATTGAAATCTTTATCGATCTTTTACATTATGAATATGATCGAAGACCAGGACAGCCAGTTTTCCGGAACAGTCGCTATACCAAAAACGACTAATCTAGCTTCTGAGCATATGCAGGGTCTGACCAACTTCAATCAAAACAAAGCCTACTTTTACTCTCTTTGGATGTTGGGGCTGATCGCACTTGGAGGAGCCATATGGTTATTTAGCAAAAGGAAGGCCGAAGTACTTTCTTCCCCAACACATCTTTTCATTCGGGAACGAAAATTGGAGATTCGCTTATTGTTAATCTTCATTCCGTTGGTTTTAGCCTTTGCTTTCTCAACGATAGTTTCGGATCAATTGAGCTATTACGAGTATTATTATTCCAATCTTAGATTTGCTGCATATGCAGGCATGATGGTGTTGTTATTCGTTGTCTTCCTGACGTTGACACTCATTCAGGCAGTGTGGTTGTTTAAAGATAGCAGGAAAAATGGAATTAGAACGATGTGGGAAAAAAGCATCCTTAAAAAATGGGTTTTGACAATCCAGGACTTGTTCCTTAACCGTCGACTGGGTACTCAGATTCTTTTGATTTTGTTGGTGGTCTTCTTGGCGGGATTAGGTCTTGCGGGTATCTTTGTTGTTCCAGAGTTGCTGATTATATATGTACCACTATTTATGTTTGTTTTGATGCCTTCGTTGTATTTATTGTTGAAGCGAGTCGCTGCTTACAATAAACTCGCATTAGCGACTGAACAAATGGCAAAAGGACATCAAATTGCAGATATACGCATTGGTGGGAAATCAGTTATGGCCAAACATGCCAAACATTTGAACATGCTTCGTGAAGGCGTGAGGACGTCGCAATCAGAGCAAGCGAAAAGTGAAAGGTTAAAAACCGAACTGATTACAAACGTCAGCCATGATTTGCGAACACCTCTGACATCGATTATTACCTATACGGATTTACTGAAAAAAGTGGATTTAACAGATGAAGAACGTCTATCGTACGTCGCGATTTTAGATCGTAAATCTCAGAGATTGAAAACATTGATAGAGGACTTGTTCGAAGTTTCTAAAATGGCTAGTGGCAATGTGGAGCTTCATAAGCAACGAGTGGATTTAACCCAGTTGATGCAACAAGCTCTTGCAGAACACGAAGAAGACATTCAAGCGGCAGGCCATGATTTCCGCGTAACTGCGCCAGAAAATCCTCTACACGCTTTTGTTGACGGACAGAAATGGTGGAGATTGCTGGATAATTTGATTGTGAATGCCCTCAAGTATACGTTGCCCGGCACACGCGTATATGTGACATTAAAACAAGTAGATGGCTATGCACAATTTGTTGTGAAAAACGTGACTAAATATGAACTTGGTGAAAATGTGGATGAATTGTTTGAACGCTTCAAACGAGCCGATACTTCCCGTCACACGGAAGGATCCGGACTTGGATTGGCTATTGCGCAGTCTATTGTCGATTTACACGGAGGCTCAATGCGAATTGAAGTCGATGGGGATTTATTCAAGGTCACTGTATCTATAAAAACTGATTAACGAAACGTGAGGGATTTGATTCCCTCACGTTTTTTTATTGAAAAGTTCGCGGGAAGTGAGCATATTCCCTTTTTTTATAAGATAGCAGAGTCTAATTGAAATAAAACATATAAATACCGATAAGCAATACACCTATATCCGCAAATATATGAATGATCCAAGAAGGATAAATGGTCCCGCTTTTTTCATTAATCCATTGGAATATCAGACCACCAATAAAGAGACCGGCTACTGCCAAGATTAAAATTGGCCAATCGAACCACGGCAGGAAAATCGCAATGTGGTAAATAGCGAAAAAGAGGCTCGGCAGGAACCACTTCAACTTGGAATCTCTTAATAAATCCACAAGTATGCCGCGAAAGAAAAATTCCTCCAAAAAAGAATTGCCTAACAATATGTAAACTGCGACAAAAGGAAATACTGAAGCTGTTACTCCAACCCGAGTTTCTAAGTCTATTTGTAACGCAACCAAGTCGATTGAATCATTTAACAACATGAATGCACTTAAGACAGTACCTGCAACCACTATCCCTAATCCGAATGCCAGATAAATACTCTTTTTTTGTGTTTTTCTTATTTGAAGAAATTCAAATTTATATCCTCTTAATAAAAGTACAGGGAATACTACGAAAACCATTACTTTTGCAAGTGTTTTCCATACATAGGATACTTCAAGTCCTTGTTCAATCCACAGTAGAAAGAAGATAGATATCAAGGAAAAGATAACAGTCCACTTTTTCATATAATTTCCACCTCACTAAATGGACGAAATTCGTGTTAAAAGGTTTGCGAGAGGGTAAAAGTATAGGCAATAACAATAAAAATGAGCAGGTGAATTAATGAATACATCCAAATGGATGGACTTACGAATTCGTTTCCGACATATACTTTTTGCCATAATCGGCTTGATTGTATTAATCGCTGTGGCAACAGCCGGCTTCATGGCATTGGAAAACCTCAAATTATTCGATGCTTTTTATTTGACCATCATTTCTCTGATGACGGTGGGTTATGGAGACATTGTTCCCGAGACAAAAGCAGGGCAAAAGTTTGCTTTATTACTGATTCCCCTTGGTGTGGCTTTTGTCACTTACGCAATGGGGGCTGTCGCTTCTTATTTCATTGAACATCAACTTTCAGTAAAGGTGTGGAATAAACGAATGGAACATGCTATTAAAAGTTTGGAAGATCATATCGTCGTATGCGGGTTGGGTCGAGTGGGAAGACAGGTTTACGAGCAGTTAAAAGAAGAGGATGTCCCAGTCGTCTATATTCATGACTCCGAAGAAGAAATATTGGACTATTTGGCGGATGGAACACTTCGCATTGTTGGAAGTCCGTTGCAGGAAAATATCCTGAAAGAAGCTAATGTGGCAAAAGCACGAGGCTTGATTGCGACGTTACCGAGTGATTCAGACAATGTGTTTATCACCATCAAGGCTAAAGCTTTAAATGAAAAGATTGAAGTAGTTGCTCGCGCAGAAAATGCAGGCTCCGAAGAAGTATTATTGCGTGCTGGTGCCAGTCGAGTAATAAACCCTTCTACTATTGGTGGCCGGGAATTGGTGAGTTCTGTATTGCGCCCAGAAAGTACAGATTTAGTCAATTTACTCATTCATACAAAAGAAAAGAAACAATCATTGGAAGAAGTGACGCTTGAGGAAGCGTGTACTTACATTGGAAAATCCCTGAAAGATTCTGCGATTCGAAACGAGATGGGCGTGACGGTTTTGGCCATCCGCCGAGGTGAAGAACTCATAAGCAACCCATCGGCTGATGAAGTATTGGAAAAACAGGATGTACTGATTATTTACGGGGAGAAAGATGCGAGTGAAGCGTTTAAAAAGAAATGCAAAGGGTAAATGAAGATTGTCATGAAAGACAAATAATTTTGAAATTTCAAAGGAGGACACGCTATGATGGATCGTTACTATTGGAGAGATACTCTCTCATTTTTACCAGAACTTTTGCTAGCTTTATTGGTATTATTAATAGGGTTTTTCGTGGCAAAGTTCTTAGAAAATCTTACTTACAAAATGTTACGCAAAGCTCGTGTTAATGAGCGATTAGGAAATAAAAACGAAAAATGGACAGTAGAAAAGATTATCAGTAAAGTTGTCTTCTTCGTCGTGCTGATTCTAGCCTTTGTATTATTCTTCAATATTCTAAACTTGAATGCTATGGCAATGCCGTTTGTTTCCATGTATTCAGGCTTAACAGGTGCTTTCCTTAACATTTTGAAAGCCGGTTTAATCTTATTATTTGCTTGGGTCTTAGCAACAGTTGTTAAGAAAGTCATTCAAATGGCTGGCAACAAGCTGAACCTGAACAAATATGTTGCGAAAACAGGTATGGAACCAAATCCTGCCGATCAAGCTAAATGGACTGATACAGCAGCTAACGTTGCTTATTATCTTATTTTCTTACTCTTCATTCCAGCGGTACTAAATGCTCTTGGAATTGATGGATTAAGTGGACCGTTTGAAGGAATGCTTGCTAGCTTCTTCAACTTTATTCCTAAGCTAGTATCTGCGGCAGTTGTATTCTTTATTGGTTGGTTTGTTGCGAAACTAGTTCGTAATTTACTAGAGAAGTTTTTACAATCAGCAGGTGCAGACCGCTTGGCAGATCGCTTGAACATTTCTTCTTTCTTTGAAGGGACAAGTATTTCCAATGTTGTAGGAATAATCGCGTTTATTCTAATCATGATTCCAGTATCCATTACTGCTCTTGAAATTTTAGATTTAGACGGAATTTCTGGTCCCGCAGTCGGTATGTTGAACGACATTTTGGCAATGTTGCCGAAAATCGCAATTGCTATCATTCTAGTATTGGTGGGAATTGTTGCAGCTAAATGGGTAAAAGACATTGTGGTTTCATTGCTAGAAAAATTGGGTGTCAATTCAATTTACGGTAAAATGGGCTTCAAATCAGGTGCTGGTTCAGCTCCATCTTTCGCTTCTCTACTTGGTACAGTCGTACAAGTAATTATTATCTTATTGTTTGTTGTAGAAGCTTTACAACTACTTGAACTAGAATTTATGGTTACATTAGCAACTGGTATTTTTGCATACTTGCCATCAGTAATCGCTGCAATCATCATTTTGGCAGTTGGTTTCTGGTTAGCAAATATGGCAGAACAATTAGTAGGCGGTGTGATGAGTCATTCTTCAGGAACACCACACGCATTACGATATGTTGCCAAATATGCAATTCTTGCATTCGCATTCTTTATGGCTCTAGATCAGTTGGGCATTGCAGCTTCGATTATTAACTCTGCGTTTATCCTAATCTTAGGCGGCGTGGCATTAGCATTCGGTCTGGCATTTGGTTTAGGCGGACGCGAACATGCAGCTCGTTATTTAAGTAAGATGGAAAAGAGTTTGCAAGATGCTGAAGTGTCAAAAGAAAACTATAAAGCTGAAAAAGAAACAATTAAAGAATCATTGAAAGAATCTTTCCAACCCGAGAAAAATAAAGAACAAAGTTTACGTGGGTTTACACCACATGTAGATGAAGTGAATCCTACTAACCCAGTGGAACCAGTTGATGAAGGATTTAACACGCCTTCACCGCATGAAGTTTATCCATACGATGAAACTCCTCCAAATGAAGGATCTTCATTCAACAAGGACGCTCATGATAGCTGGAACAGCACGAAACCAAAAGATGATCCATTTCGACCTTAAGTATTAAAACAGCAACTCCATAATAGGAGTTGCTGTTTTTTTCATAAATAGAGAGACGATGTTGGACCCAAGACCTTAACTGGAGAGTTCTCGGTTTACTGAGAACCGTATCCGGTGATGAAAATGAAAGTGAATGTGGAAGAGGACGCTTCAAATTCCGTGGAAGTCAAACTCGATATTACCGATTACGCTTTTAGTGAAGAAAGCATTACCATCTCTCCTGGAACAGTCATTACGTGGACAAATCAGGATTCCGCCCAACATAATGTGGCGTTTGAATAAAACATGGTATTGAATTTTTTTTGTTTCCTTTTGTAATAGATTCAGCTACGCTTAATTGATACTGAATCTAAAAGGGGTAATGACATGGAGACATTAGGTCAATTAAACTTTGCACGAATTTATACGCAAGGGCATTTGCAATCAGTAAAGGATGAACAATGGGATATCCAACCTGAAGGGTTTCACAATACAATCCGTTGGCACGTCGGTCATATTTTTGTATCGATGGAAAATTTAGTTCATCGTGGATTGCCTGAATATGAGGTTGTTCATCCTGAATGGGCTAAGTTATTTGGATCTGGAACAAAGCCATCTGATTGGACAGATGCCCCACCAACGAACGAGCAATTGCTGAGTGCTTTGGCAGAACAACCTGCTAGAGTCAAAGAATTCCTGACTGGAAAACTAGATCAACAAATGCCAGATGTAATGTCCTTAGGAAAATTCCATGACATGGCAACGGTTGAGGCAGTTATT
The DNA here is from genome assembly GCF_056401835.1 of Paenisporosarcina sp. P4_D4. NCBI lineage: Bacteria > Bacillati > Bacillota > Bacilli > Caryophanales > Caryophanaceae > Paenisporosarcina > Paenisporosarcina sp. P4_D4. The sequence goes on from NZ_JBFUIO010000001.1 coordinate 40,810, forward strand.
CAATTTGCTATCTGGCATGAAGGGGTTCACGCAGGCATCATTTTTGCATTGAATAAAGTGACGGCCGTATCGGAGTAATTAAAGCATAGAAGAGGTGACTTTGACAGAAACAATGTCAAAGTCATTTTTTTTGCGCGTTCAAATTGTGTGGAAAAGATGAATTTTTGAAATGAGAGTACGAATTCTAGATAAAGTTTAGTGAAATGTAGATATCGCTTGCCGAAATGTAGATAAACCATCGTGAAATCTCGATAACGACTCGCGAAATGTAGATATCACCAAAAAAATGTGGCCAGTTGGGATACCAACTGCCACCATCACAAGCGCGTTCAAATTGTGTGGAAAAGATGAATTTTTGAAATGAGAGCACGAATTCTAGATAAAGTTTAGTGAAATGTAGATATCGCTTGCCGAAATATAGATAAACCATCGTGAAATCTCGATAACGACTCGCGAAATGGAGATATCACCAAAAAATGTGGCCAGTTGGGAAACCAACTGCCACCATCACAAGCGCGTTCAAATTGTGTGGAAAAGATGAATTTTTGAAATGAGAGTACGAATTCTAGATATAGTTTAGTGAAATGTAGATATCGCTTGCCGAAATGTAGATAAACCATCGTGAAATCTCGATAACGACTCGCGAAATGGAGATATCACCAAAAAAATGTGGCCAGTTGGGAAACCAACTGCCACCATCACAAGCGCGTTCAAATTGTGTAAAAAAGATGAATTTTTGAAATGAGAGTACGAATTCTAGATTAAGTTTAGTGAAATGTAGATATCGCTTGTCGAAATGTAGATAAACCATCGTGAAATCTCGATAACGACTCGCGAAATGGAGATATCACCAAAAAAATGTGGCCAGATATCAGCCCGCGAAATCGTGAAAACATCTCTCGCAAATAAAAAACAACCTTCCAACTGGAAGGTTGTTTTAATTTTTTGGAACTAGATCTTGCTGAAACGCATAGACGACTGCTTGGGTGCGATCTTGCACCTCGAGCTTGGAAAGAATATTGCTGACATGTGTTTTAACGGTTTTCAAGGCTATAAACAATTCATCTGCAATGTCTTGATTGCTGCGGCCTTTAGCCATTAATAACAGGATTTCGTGTTCGCGATCAGTCAACTCATCGTGTAGCGGACGACTTTGCCCTTGACGCATTCGTTTCATCATTTTGTTTGTGACTTCAGGCTCTAAAACCGCCTGACCAGACAATGTATCGCGAATGGCATCGGCGATTTGTTTTGCTTTGGATGTCTTCATTACATAACTGACAGCACCTGCTTCAAGAGCTGGGTACACTTTATCATCATCAAGGAAACTCGTGACAATCATGATTTTCGCTTGTGGCCATTGGGCAATTATTTCTTTCGTGGCTTCTGCGCCATTCATGATGGGCATGACCATATCCATCAGCACGATATCCGGACGCAGGGACAGTACCAGATCAACAGCTTCCTTACCATTGACAGCTTCGCCGATTACGTCCATATCCGATTGTGCCTGTAAGTATGCGGACACGCCTATTCGGACCATTTCATGATCATCCACGAGTACGATTCGTATCATCTGTTTCCAATCCTTTCTCAACTGGGACTTTTACTTCCACTATCGTTCCTTGTGATGGGATTGAAACAACCTTGCTTGTTCCACCCATTTCAACTGCCCGTTCTTGAATATGATGCAACCCGTATGAACCTGTTTTGCCTTCATCATTCATAAATCCAATTCCGTTATCCTGTACACGGAATATAGCAAGGCCATCTCTCTCCACAAAGAGAATGCCGACTTCAGTGGCGTTTGCATGGCGCAAGGTATTGGATAGCGTTTCTTGTGCAATGCGGAATAAGTGGTCTTCCGCACCTTTGGAAAGGGAGATATCCTCAAGTCGGAAGCGGATGGTGAGGTGCACCTTTTGTTGCAATTCAAACAGTAATTCTTCCAGACCATGAGCCAATGATTTATTATGAAGCGCTGCAGGACGCAAATGGAGCAAAAGGGCACGCATTTCAAGCTGTGCTTGCTGGACCATTTTTTCAGCTTGTGCCAGTGGTTTGGGAACGTCGTTTTCCTGCTGTTCCGTAATTGACGATAATAGCATGGATGCAGCGAATAATTGTTGGGAAACAGAATCGTGAAGTTCCCGTGCTAACCGCTGGCGTTCCTGAATGATGCGTTCCTGAATTCGCTTGTCTTCGCCTTCTGCCCGTTCGTCTGACATTCGTTGCAAACTTCTTTTTTGCGTAGCAATCAGCGTTGTCACATCACTCAAAGTCTTAGTTAACTTGGGGGAAACTTTTGGAGCAGCCAATCCATCATTTTGTTGATCAGTATTCGTGACGACCTGTAAATAGTTGTCGATCGCTCGTTCTCTTTTTCTTGCCACCTGCGTGCTGGAGAAAGTGGTGCCTATGCTGATGCTGAACAGTAAAATTGCCATCCATATGGAAATAGGTAAATCCCCTTCTTCTACTGACCACAAAGGAAACCATGTTCCGTATGAAGGCCATCCTAAAATATACGTTAATAACCCCACAACGAATGCGATAAGAATTAAAAATAAGAGTAAAGTGCGTCCGATGAATCCACTCATTTGCGAGTCACCTCTACATCTCCAAGCCAAGTCGATACAGCGATGACCAATTCAGACGTTGCGTTACCTTGAGCTTCTGCATAGCCATCTTGAAGGACAATCGATTGATTCCATAAACGTCTTTTACTGGAACCAAAAAGTCGAGCGTCTCCGAGTAGTGTTGTGTAATGGATTCGCACAGGGATTTCATAAGGAACGGCCACACTGATTTTTCCAATACCTTGTCGAACGGAAACTAGTGAAGTACCTTTTGGTAACACAGTTTGGGTCGTATCAATTGTGATGTTCCCGTAAATACCTTGAATGTGAACATCCTGCCATTCATATGCCTGGAAAGGTGTAGATTGAACTGAAAAGAGTTTGTTCTGAATGATTGCGTTCGATGTTTCTAGATCACTGAGGAATGGCTCAATGACTTGTTGAGTTTCATCACCCTTCCAAAGTCGCACTAAAATATACACCATGGTTGCGGCAATTAATAAGCGTAAACTCCACATGGAAAGCAAGGCGATTCCCAAAAAAGCGATACCACCCCAGAAAAATAAGCGGCTTCTTCTGCGTAAACTAATATAAATTAACCCGATACCAAAAAGAACGAATAACACACTTCCATTGTGGAAGAACATCGCCTCGATAAATATAAGAAGCAAGGCAGCCAATAGCCAAAATGTAATGCGTTCAGTTGAAAAACGTTGCAAAGCTATTCCTCCTTTTTCGTAACAGCTTAGCCTCTCCCACAAGTAAATCGAAGGAGGTATTATATGCATTAAAAGGAGAAGGACAGGCGCCTTCTCCAATTCTTTACTTTATTTTACACAATTTCAGATTGAGGTTGTTCTTTTTTTTCTAGCATTTCCAATCTGCGTTCCATGGATGATACATCATGCTGTTTTTCAATGCGTTGACCCAGTCGTTCGATGTACTGTTCCATTTCATCAAAGGCCAATAACCTTTTTTCACCGTTCTTTGCAGCTTCAGGTTGAAGGACGCGGTCCATTTGGTGATGGGCACGAGTGACATTTTCTTTACCCATTAACTGTAACTGGCGAACTTTCATATCTTTCAGTTTGTGTTTCATTTCTTCAAACTTTTGCTCAAGCCCAAATAATTCCTCAATTGTCCGAGAAATACTTGCTTGTAATACGTCTTTTCGGTTCGTATAGGCTGTAACTTCTGCTTTTGCAAAATCAATTAATTCACCTTCATTTGTTTGTTGGGCAAGCTCTAATTGGGAAGAGCGTTTTGCCAGCATTTCTGTAGTCTCTTGTAGTTCTTTTTCAAGTTCTGCTTTTAATTGCGCTTGGCGTTCAATCCATCGACCCGTTTGTTCTGTTTGTTTTTCTGCTTCACGAATATATTGATTTAACATGGCGATGGGATTTTTCTGTTCCTTTTTGTCAAATACGTTGTGCAGATCTGCTTCGAATGCATACTTGAATCGTTTCCATAATGTTGTCATGTGTTTTTCCTCCTATTTGTTTAGTTCGTTCCATTGTTTTTCAAAGTTGATAAAAGGGTCTGAAGATGTTGCAGTCATTGGCGCTGAGAAGGTAATCGGTTGTTGTTTCCATTCACGAATGACATACCATAATCCAGCAATCGCCAGAATTCCGAAGAAACCGGGCACATTCGCAACGGCTGTCAGTAGCCCAATAATTCCGACCGCTATCCATGAAATTTTAGCCAGCTTAGATCCTCCTTTTAAATAAAAATGCATCCCTGCGAATACAAGCAACGCGGATAATGCAAGACCTAAAAGTGGTCCTAAATTGACAAGCGCCACAATACCTGCGATTACCCCAACTACGATTAATCCAAATTTTTTCATGTGTTTGTCTCTCCTTTCAAATTGTAAGTTAATCGTACCAACTCGCCATGAATCACCAAACGGGCTTAGAATGCATTTTTTACTAAGACCTGAGACTTAGAAGATTCTAAGAAGAGAGTAGAAAATTTCACGATAGTTCTGTAAAATAATAGTGAGTGAATATTCATTCAATTCCGTTAAAAGAGGTGTAACGATGAAAGAAGTCGTGATTATAGAAGGAATACGTACTGCAGTCGGTCGGAGAAAAGGGAAATTTGCACAAATGCGACCAGACGAATTGGCCGCAATTGTTTTGGGAAAATTAGTCGAACTGGCCGGAATTGAAAAAGGCGACGTAGAAGACATTATTTTAGGGTGTGTCTCTCAAGCAGGTGAACAAGGAGGCAACATTGCAAGAACAGCGGGATTGATAGCTGGCTTTCCGACCAAAGTTCCTGGGACGACGATCGACCGTCAATGTGGTTCCAGCCAGCAAGCGGTGCATTTTGCCGCACAGGCAATCGCATCCGGCGACATGGATATTGTGATTGCGGGTGGTGTTGAAAGCATGACACGGGTACCGATGTTTTCAAATATGGGAGACGCCAAACCAAGCAAGAAACTAACGGAGCAATACGAAATCATTAATCAAGGATTGTCTGCCGAACGAATTGCAGAAAAGTGGGATTTATCCCGGGAACAATTGGATGCATTTTCTGTACAAAGTCATGAACGTGCCTTTCAGGCGATTGCCGAGGGTCGATTCGAAAGTGAAATAGTACCAATAGAAGTGACAAACGAAGATGGATCAACTGAGCTGTTTTCTGTTGATGAAGGTCCAAGAGCAGGAACTACTCTTGAAACACTGGGTGGTTTGAAAACGGTATTTGATGAAAAGGGACGAATTACCGCAGGCAATGCTAGTCAAATGAGTGACGGCGCTTCAGCAGTATTGTTGATGTCGCTTGAAAAAGCAAAGGAATTGGGACTAACACCTCGTGCGCGCATTCATACCCGTGTTGTTGTTGGATCAGATCCAACGCTTATGCTGACGGGTCCAATTGCAGCAACGCAAAAAGTATTGGAGAAAGCAAAGCTCACCATCGAAGATATGGACGTATATGAAGTTAATGAAGCCTTTGCTCCAGTGCCGCTTGCCTGGTTAAAGGATACAGGTGCTGATCCGTCTAAGTTAAATCGCAATGGGGGTGCAATAGCACTCGGTCATCCATTGGGCGCATCAGGAACGAAACTGCTTGTCACTTTGTTGCATGAGCTGGAACGCACAAATGGACGATATGGACTTCTAGCGATTTGTGAGGGGATGGGTATGGCGAACGCCACCATTATTGAGAGATTGCCAGAATCGGAGGGACAGTCATGATAACAGCAGAAGTCATTGCCATCGTAACGGGTGGAGCATCAGGACTTGGAGAAGCCACTACACGCCGATTGGTCGCTCAGGGTGGGAAAGTCGCCATTTTTGATTTGAATGAAAAACGTGGGCAAGCAATGGTTAAAGAATTAGGTGAAGAACAAGTAGTTTACTTTCAAACAAATGTCACGGATGCTCAGCAAGTTGAACAACATGTAGCAGAAGTGGTGGCACATTATGGGAAGGTCAATGCGTTGATTAGTTGTGCAGGCATCGCGACGCCCGGCAAAGTAGTATCACAGAAAGGTCCGCTTGCACTTGATCGCTTCGAACAAGTTATTCAAGTGAATCTAATCGGCACATTCAACGTATTGCGTGTTGCTGCTCATGCCATGCAACAAAACAATCCGAACGAAGAAGGGGAACGAGGTGTCATCATTAACACTGCTTCCGTCGCAGCTTTTGAAGGTCAAATTGGCCAAGTGGCATACAGTGCTTCTAAAGGCGGTGTCGTTGGCATGACGTTACCGATTGCCCGTGAATTTGCTAGAGACGGCATTCGTGTTATGGCGATTGCCCCAGGTCTAATCGAAACGCCGTTGTTCGAAGGTTTGCCTGAACCAGCACGAGTTTCCTTGGCAAGTTCCGTGCCATTCCCGAATCGTTTAGGAAAGCCGAGTGAATATGCGCAATTAGTAGAAAGCATTTTAATAAATCCAATGCTTAACGGCGAAGTGATCCGTTTAGATGGTGCCATTCGCATGCAACCAAAATAAGGAGGAGTCTTGATGGGGAAATACCGTTTTGAGACTGATGAGCACGTGATGTTCCGCAAGTCGCTTCGCAAATATTTGGAAAAAGAAGCTGCTCCTCATTACGAACAGTGGGAAGAAGACCGTATGATTCCTAAATCATTTTGGCGGAAGCTTGGCGACATGGGTTATTTAAGCCCACAAGTTGAAGAGAAATATGGCGGACTGGAAGTTGATTTCCGATACGCTGTCATCATCGGTGAAGAGATGGAACGTGTTGGAGCGAGCTTGACAGGTGTTGGATTGCATAATGATATCGTGGTTCCATATATTGAAGCGTACGGAAACGACGAACAGAAAGCTCGCTGGCTGACGGGATGTGTAACAGGCGAGCATATCACCGCTATTGCCATGACTGAACCAGGGGCAGGATCTGATTTGGCGGCGATTCAAACAACTGCTGTTCTTGATGGTGATACGTATATCGTAAATGGTTCCAAAACCTTCATTACGAATGGCATCAATGCGGATCTAGTTGTAGTTGTCGTGAAAACCGATACACAAATTGAACCGAAGCATCGCGGAATCAGCTTGCTGGTAATCGAGGAAGGCATGGCTGGGTTTACGCGTGGACGCAAGCTGAACAAAGTCGGCATGCACGCGCAGGATACAGCAGAGCTGTACTTTGAAGATTGTCGAGTGCCTGCTAAGAACCTGCTTGGCGAAGAAGGAAAGGGTTTCACTTATTTAATGGAGAAGCTCCAACAGGAAAGATTAATGGTGGCAATTTCCGCTCAAACATCTTCTGAAGATATGGTCGAAATGACACTGGATTATGTGAAATCCCGCAAAGCATTTGGCAAACCAATCGGAGCGTTCCAGAACACGCAATTCAAGTTAGTTGAAATGAGCACCGAAGTTGAACTTGGTCATTCATTCCTTGAATCGTTGATTGAAGATCATATGGCAGGGAAAGACATTGTCTCAAAAGTGTCCATGGCGAAGTATTGGCTGACGGAAACTGCCAAGAAGATTTCCGGTGAATGCTTGCAATTACACGGAGGCTACGGCTATATGGAAGAATATAAAATTGCAAGGCGTTATCGAGATATTCCAGTCGCTTCGATTTATGCAGGCAGCAATGAAATCATGAAAGTGATTGTCGCGAAGAAAATGGGGCTGTAGATGAGGGCAAACAGGATCCATGAAGATGATTAAAAGAGGTTCAAAATGAAATTATCAAATGAACAAGAAATTGTAGAAGCCATTTCTAATGACGAGTGGATGATGAATGTTATCAGACAAGCAGCTACACTAGAGTTACCCGACTGGTGGATATGTGCTGGATTCATAAGAGGAAAAGTATGGGATGAATTACACGGATTTTCTGAAAAAACCATACTTCCAGATGTGGATGTCATTTATTTCGATTCGAAAAATTTGGACGAACACATTGAAAAACTCTATGAAAAAGAACTAATTAAATTAGATTCAACCATTCCTTGGTCCGTTAAAAATCAAGCAAGGATGCATACTTTGAACAAGGTAGAACCCTATATATCCTCAATAGATGGGATGTCAAAATTTCCAGAGACAGCCACAGCTATTGGCATAACTTTTGATGACAAAGGGGAACTTCATTTATGCGCTCCACATGGAGTCAGAGACTTATTAACAATGAAAATCTCTCCCACCCCTTATTTTGAAGGGTCGCAAATATATTTTGATAGAGTTAAGCGAAAAAACTGGTCAGCAACATGGCCCTTAGTGAAAGTAGAGTAAGCGGCAGGGCTTTTTCTGTCGCTTTTTCAATTACTACTATTGTTATCGAATGAATTATCCGTAGCATTCTGACAGTGCGTTAAACGATCAGTGTGGAAGCGCGAATAGAAAGGGAGCAACCGCGAATAGAGTAATATTTTCACTCCCAAACCTCAGGCATATTCTAGAATGTTTCAAAGAATGGAATCGCCTTGTCTTTCATACAACGTATCGCAAAGGGATTTAACGCATATCATGATATACTTTCCAAAAACAACGAGGAGGTGTCTCTTATGCCGACCAATATCCCAGCGAGCCTGACGAAAGACTTGGCGCTGACGATTTACAATGCTGGATTTGCGTTAATTCAAGAAATCCGCTCCATTCCTCCACTTTCAGACGATCATATCATCTACTATTCGGACGTACCACAACGGATTGAATCGAATTCCGTTCAGGTGAAAGGTCTAAAAGTCACAGAGCTTACTTACGAATATGACTTGATGGATCGACTCAAGTTGCTGGAGAAATATGTTGGGCATCAAATCAGAATCGTCAATAAGAAAACAGGCGAAGAAAAGACATACCTTCTGTTAAGCGTCCAAAATGGTTTGGTCCTTGCAGACATGCTGACAAGAGAAATCGTTCTTGATGCAGAAGGGGAGATCCGCTTGCCGGACGGTCCGGAAGAAGTGATGTTAAAGCCCACACTCGTTTGGCGTTTTGAAGAACAAACGGCAGAAGATGTACGGGTTACGTATTTAACGCGGGGGCTAAGTTGGGAAGCGGACTATGTGGCACAAGTTAGGGAGAATGATTTTGATTTGACAGGATGGGTAACGATGACGAACAACTCGGGCATGACGTTTGACGATGCGACAATAAAACTAATGGCGGGGACAGTGAACCGAGCACCAATTCGCATGCAAAAAACGATGAGTTTTGAGCAGGGTGCCATGGCCGAAATGGAACCGGAACGTCAGGCATTTGGAGAGTACTATCTATATACGCTCCCTGAAAGACTGACGCTGGAGAATCGACAGCAAAAGCAAGTTCAACTTTTTTCTGCCTACAAAATCAAATCGCACACGGTATATGAAGTGGATGCGTACAGTGCCCATCCAACAGTGTACTTAACGTTCCGAAATGATGCGGAAAACGGCCTTGGATTCCCACTTCCAAGAGGGAGATTCAAATTGTACAAAGAAAATCCAAAGGACGGTTCTTCTGAATTTATCGGAGAAGATTACATCCCGCATACGGCTGCTGGCGAACTAGTCCGCATCAAATCAGGGGAAGCTTTTGATGTCACGGTGGAAAGTGATGTTGTGGCTAAATACAAGAAAGACGGCTATGAGTATGAGGAAGTCGTATACTTGATTCGCAATCAAAAAGACCACCCGATTGAACTTATCATCAATCATGGCACAAGCTATAGCGTATTTGATGTAGTTGAATCAACACACACTTGGAAACGGAAAGATAACGATATACAAATCTTTGTACCGGTTCCTGCAAAATCTGAAGTGAAAGTGGCATTTACGATTCGGTATGACCGGAGACAAGATGTAAAGGTGAATTAGCATCATGAAACGTATCAGTATGGGCACTCTTATTCTAGCAATTTATACACTACTTGTTTTTTATTTTGGCTATAACACGTATCAGTGGCTCCAAACGTGGGCCCTGCCGGTTCATCCCGTGTTGTTTGGTCTCTTCTGGTTTGTCTGTGCTTTTGGCTACATCATCGGCAAGTTTAACCATGGGCTTAAATATTTTAGTATCATCGGGTCGTACTGGTTCATTGTAATGCAGTACGGCTTGATTTTATTTCCTCTGGCAACGCTTGTTTATTTGATATTGCCTTCCAAGCAAACGATTTTTATTACAGGAAACATCGTGGCGTTTATTTTTCTGATTATTTTCATCGCAGGGACATATATGGCATTTTCACCGGTTGTTCGCTATAAGACAATAAATATCAACAAGGATTCTGGTTCGCTTCGCGAGTTAAAGTTGGTACTAGCATCTGACTTTCACTTAGGTCTTCTTTCCAATAAAAAGCACTTGCAGCGTTTTGTGAATTTGGCTAACGCAGAGCAGCCGGACGTGGTGTTGCTTGCAGGTGATTTGGTGGATGATGATCCGATTTGGTTTGTGAAAGACGGGATGTCCGAGGTCATGAGGCAGTTGAAGGTGACATATGGTGTTTACGGCGTTGTAGGAAATCATGAGTATTACGGACGTAAAATTCCGCTTCTTGTGGAAGAAATGAAGGGAGCGGGCGTCCGGATGTTGCTGGACGAAACCATTTGTGTGGAAAATGCGTTCTATGTAACGGGCAGGGAAGATGCGACGAATGGGAAGCGACAGTCTTTGGAGAGTTTGAAGCCAAAGTTGAATGAGCTTCCATGGCTTGTGATGGACCATACGCCTTTTGATTTAGACACGCCTGCTGAGCTCGGAGTGGATGTACATGTATCAGGGCATACGCACCGTGGGCAGATGTGGCCGAATCATTTATTCACACGTCGTTTATTTGAGCTTGATTATGGGTATAAACTTAAAGGTCAGTTGCACGCTTTTGTGTCATCTGGCTTCGGGTTTTGGGGTCCGCCGCTTCGATTGGGTTCGCGTTCGGAGCTTTGGTCAATCAAAATTACAGTATCGTCGAAATAAATATTGGGAAAAGCCCATTAATCTTGTTACGATAGAAGTTGGAAAGAAATTGTTGCTTGGAGGCTGGACATGGAAAACTGGATTACTGATATTATGAGCCAGTACGGCTACATAGGTATATTTTTACTAATCATGCTTGAAAATATTTTCCCACCTATTCCGTCAGAAGTGATTTTGACGTTTGGTGGTTATATGACAACGCAATCGAGTATGACGGAAATGGGTGTCATTTTGGTTTCGACTGCAGGTTCTATCGCAGGGGCTGTGATTCTTTATGGAATCGGTCGAATGTTGGATGTAAAACGCTTGGAGAAAATCGTGGATCGTTATGGACGTGTTTTACGTTTAACGAGAAAAGATATTTACAAAGCAGATAGCTGGTTTGATAAATATGGCATTTGGACTGTATTGTTTTGCCGCTTGATTCCATTGATTCGCAGTCTGATTTCGATTCCTGCCGGGATGTCGAATATGAAATTTGGATTGTTTTTGTTATTTACGACATTAGGAACACTTATTTGGAATACGATTTTAGTATCGGTCGGAGCAGCGGTGGGCGATAACTGGGAATCAATCGTTGGCGTAATGGACGTGTATTCAAATATTGTTTACGTCTTGCTTGTACTTGCAGGACTTGCCGTAATCTGGTGGTATTTACGATTCCGAAAAAGAAGAGCATAAGGAGATATTATGGAACTATTTGATTTGCTTAAAGCGTTAATATTAGGATTTGTTGAGGGGATGACGGAGTTTGCACCCGTTTCTTCTACCGGACATTTAATTATTGTGGACGATATGTGGTTAAAAACATCTGAGTTTCTTGGGAAACCTTCGGCTAACTCGTTTAAAATCTTTATTCAGCTTGGATCGATTTTGGCGGTAATTGTGGTGTTCTGGAAACGTTTATTCAGTTTGGTTGGTCTTTATAAAATGAAAGATACAACTACAGGCTCAAAGTTAAAATTGACGCATGTAATTGTAGGTTTAATCCCGGCGGGTGTGCTAGGCGTATTGTTTGAAGACTTTATCGACGACAATTTATTCCGTACCGAGACGGTATTAATTGGCTTGGTTATTGGTGCGATTTTAATGATTGTGGCTGATAAATTCGGACCTAAAAAACCGAAAACACAGACGTTGGATCAAATTACATACAAGCAGGCATTCACTGTTGGGCTTGTGCAATGTTTATCGTTATGGCCAGGTTTTTCTCGTTCGGGTGCGACCATTTCAGGTGGTGTATTGTTCGGGATGAGTCACCGGACGGCAGCTGATTTTACATTTATCATGGCTGTTCCGATCATGTTCGGTGCTAGCTTCTTGTCCCTTTTGAAAAACTGGGAGGATATAAATCCAAGCGATACTTCGTTTTATGTCGTAGGATTTATCAGTGCTTTCGTATTTGCGCTGATTTCCATCAAGTTCTTCCTGAAGTTAATCGAACACGTGAAATTGACGCCATTCGCAATTTATCGATTGGTATTGGCGGCAGTGTTGTTCGTGATTTATGTTCTATAATGGATTCGAAAACGGTCTCAATATGAGGCCGTTTTTTTGTTTGTGGAAAAGAGGAGAATCCGCGAGTTTTTCTGTGATGCGCAAATAGAATGGTGGAAACAGCGAATAGAGTTAATTTAAGGCTTGAAAGGAAGCAGACTGTTTCTGTCGAATATAATTGGTTAGACTAGCAAACACATTTACATAGGATACGAAATAACGTCTACTTTGCCCAATGGGTAATAAGTGAATACAAAGAATTGAGAAAAGGGGATAGACAACATGACTGAGACGATAAGTATCGATCACCGTACAATCGCGGTTCGATTGTTTAATGAAACATGGGATTTGATGGAGAAGAAAGACCGAACAGGTGATGAGGATTCACAAATGCTGGAGAAGGCATATGCTTCGCTCTATCATTGGCGCCAAATCGGCACAAAGCTTAATTTGGCTAGAGGCTATTGGCAAGTGTCCCGTGTCCATGTCATTCTCGGACAAGGTGATACAGCATATTTTTACGGCGTGGCGGGTACAGAACTATGTGAAGCGGAAGGATTTGGCGATTTTGATTTAGCCTTTGCTTATGAATCCATAGCACGTGCAGAAAAGTGTAGGGGCAATTCTGAGTCAATGAATATTTGGTTGGCACGCGGGCAAGTAGCGGCCGAAAATATCGCGAAAGAACCAGACAAAAAATATTTTTTAAGCGAATTGGCTAGTGTAGATAAGGGTTGAACGAATTCAGCGATGATTCATCGGTTGTAAGAAAAAACACTATATGTTAGATTGGATATTATGTAAAACACAATATATAGTGTACAAACGAAAAAGAGGTACCAGTAATGGTTTAAAAGGGAATTCGGTACATGCCGAAGCTGTCCCCGCAACTGTAAGTGTAAACGACTGTACAAAGTCCACTGTGCATCAGCATGGGAAGGGTACGGAAGGATAATGCACGAGCCAGGAGACCTGCCTTTTTTTTCGATGAAGCAACACTTTCTTCGGGGGTTGAGGAGTGGAAGCGAGCTATTTGTAGCGAGCGAAATTCCATTTTCTCTCAAACCAATTCTACTCCTTTCCATTCTTTCAATCTTGAGCGATGGCTCAGCCGAAGAGGCTGTTCCATCGCTTTTTTGTGTTTCTGAAATTGTTGAATTGGAGTGGGTATACATATGGTACAAAAGGTATTAACAGACAAAGAAATACTGATAGATCAACTGCTGGAGCAGTTTAAAGAGAATGAGTTGGCTCCCTTGTTGCATGCCAATGAAAAATGGCTGAAGAAAAATCCACAAGCAACCGATGAACAGTGGTCAAAAGCCATGGTAATGGAGTCACTTAGTCATCTGGATGAAGAGCAACCATACTGGACTTTCGTCGCTGCTCGTGTTTACTTGGCACAAGTTTACAGCGAAATCGCTGTAAGACGAGAATGTTCAAGTCAAAATGTGTATAAGGATTTTGAGAAACACCTTCAGCGCTTATCGGACAAGGGTTTATATAATGCCCGTCTCCTGAAGACCTATAGTAAAGAAGAAATCAAAGCATTAGGTGAAGTGCTTGAACCGGAACGCGATGGACTATTCACATATATTGGATTAAAGACATTGATGGACCGTTACGTGGCAAGAGATTACGACCTTTCACCCGCAGAGCTACCGCAAGAACGATGGCTCATCATTGCTATGACGTTAATGCAAAACGAAACCGAGAATCGCTTGGAGAAAGTGAAGGAAGCATACTGGGCAATGAGTAACTTGTATATGACCGTTGCAACACCTACCCTTTCCAATGCAGGGAAGCCAAATGGGCAATTATCGAGTTGCTTCATCGATACAGTTGACGACAGTCTTCAAGGGATTTATGACTCGAATACAGATGTTGCCACGCTATCGAAATATGGCGGTGGTATAGGCATTTACATGGGGAAAGTGAGAAGCCGAGGTTCCTCAATCCGAGGATTCAAGGGAGCATCGAGCGGTGTGCTGCCGTGGATCAAGCAATTGAATAATACGGCGGTCAGCGTGGATCAACTCGGTCAACGACAAGGAGCGATTGCCGTTTATTTGGATGTGTGGCATAAGGACATCTTGCCTTTCCTTGATTTGAAGCTAAACAACGGGGATGAACGATTGCGCGCACATGATATTTTCACAGGTGTGTGCCTACCGGATGTTTTCATGGAGAAAGTCGAAGCACGCGAAGAATGGGCACTGTTTGACCCGCATGAAGTACGTACTGTCATGGGTTATTCTCTAGAAGATTTCTATGATGAAACCCGGGGGGAAGGTACTTTCCGAGATAAATATGAAGAGTGTGTAGCGAACGAACAGTTGTCGAGAGAAGTAGTGCCGGCCATTGATATTATGAAACGCATCATGCGCAGCCAACTGGAAACAGGTGTGCCATTTATGTTTTATCGAGACGAAGTAAATCGAAGAAATTCAAATAAACACGAAGGCATGATTTACAGCAGTAACTTGTGCACGGAAATTTTTCAAAATATGAGTGCGACAGAATTTGAATCGATCACGTTGGAAGACGATGTCATAGTCACGCGCCGTAAGCCTGGTGATTTTGTCGTGTGTAACTTGTCCTCCATCAATTTAGGAAAAGCAGTTCCGGCTGGTGTGTTGGAAAGATTGATCGAAGTGCAAGTACGCATGCTCGACAATGTCATCGATCTGAACATGATTCCAGTGCCACAGGCAGAACGAACAAACGCAAGATACCGTGGAATCGGTCTTGGAACATTTGGTTGGCATCACTTATTAGCGCTGAAAGGAATTCGATGGGAATCTGACGAAGCGGTAGAATTTGCGGATGAATTGTATGAGGAGATTGCTTATTTGACAGTACAAGCATCCATGAATATCTCTCGTGAAAAAGGACCTTATCCATTATTTGTTGGATCAGCATTCCATACGGGAGAGTACTTTGAATCGCGTGGTTACGATTCATTGAAATGGCGTGAACTTCGTCTGGATGTTGCCATGAATGGCGTGAGAAACGGGTATCTCATGGCCGTCGCACCGAATTCTTCCACGTCGATATTGGCAGGAAGTACAGCAAGCATCGATCCTATATTCCAAAAAAGCTATTCGGAAGAGAAGAAAGACTACAAAATTCCGGTAACAGTACCTGACTTGAATCAAGAAACAACATGGTTTTATAAGTCCGCGTACTTCATCAATCAGCATTGGACATTAAAACAGAACGCTGCACGACAACGCCATATCGATCAAGGGGTATCGTTAAATTTATATGTACAAAACACAATTAAGGCGAAAGAATTGCTGGACTTGCATCTGGATGCGTGGGCAAGTGGTTTGAAAACGACCTATTATGTGCGCTCCACATCGGTGGAAATGATGGAATGTGAGTCTTGCTCAAGCTAAGGAGGAAATTGAATGACAACGATTGAAAAACGAAAGCTCATGGATAAAGAGGCACCAAACCGTTCTACCGGCATCGTCAATGGGGCTTCATCGAATGTACTGAACTGGGATGATGTACGGTTCAGTTGGGCGTATCCGAAATATAAAAGGATGCTCGGAAACTTCTGGACCCCTTTTGAAATTAATATGGGCTCGGACGTGAAGCAGTTCGGCGGGTTGAATGATGCGGAGCGGGAAGCATTCTTGAAAATCATCGGCTTATTGGCATTGCTCGATAGTATTCAAACTGATTTCGCAGGGAAAGTTGCTGATTATTTAACGGATTCCAGTTTGAATGCGCTTATGATAATTTTGGCACAACAAGAAGTGATTCATAATCATTCTTATTCATATGTGCTGTCGAGCTTGGTGTCGAAACAAGAGCAAGACCGGGTGTTTGATTACTGGCGCACGGAACCGGTCCTGGCAAAGCGAAACGAATTCGTCATGAAAGGGTATGAAGCTTTTTCAGATGAGCCAAATGTTGATTCATTATTGACTGCGATTGTCTATGATGTCATTTTGGAAGGGTTATTTTTCTATTCTGGATTCGCTTTCTTCTATCATCTCGCACGTCATCAAAAAATGGTCGGCACGAGCACAATGATCAACTACATCAATCGAGATGAACAAATTCACGTCGATTTGTTCGTGAAAATTTATCAGGAATTGTTGCGAGAATATCCTCAGTACGATACGCCAGAAAGAGCTCGTAAAGTTGAAAATATTTTCAAAGAAGCGGCTGCACTTGAAATCGAATGGGCACGTGAAGTGATAGGGGATCGAATTGACGGTCTGGACGTCGAGGATGTGGAAGAATACATTTGCTTCTATGCAAATGTCCGCTGTGCTCAACTTGGCTATGAACGACCATTCCCGGCGTATCGCAAAAATCCATTGAAGTGGATCAAAGCCTACGAAGAAGTGGATTTGGGCAAAACCGACTTTTTTGAGCAAAAGTCTCGTCAATATGTAAAAGTCAATGTGCAAGACAATGGGTTTGATGATTTATAGGAAGTTTAGGAAGAACGCTGTTTCATAAGGCGAGTTGAATCTGTAGTGCGATGAGTTTAAGCGATAAATTTGTACAAGTGACCTTTAAATAATCAAAAGAGTAAAAAATAAACATTTTAAGATGTAAAAGGATAATAAAGAAGTCTGGCGAATCCTATAAGAGATACTTAATTTTCATTAAGGAGATGTAGAGAATGAAACCAGTACTTCCATATTTAACGTTTTACGGAAATGCCAAAGACGCAGCTGCATTTTATGAAGTAACATTCAGTTTAGAGAACCAAGGGATGCTAAAATATGGGGATAGTGATTTTCCATCACCGCCTGAAGCGGCAGATTACATTATGCATTGTCACTTAACAAATGGAAACTTCAGCATTATGCTTGCTGACTCCTCAACCCCTGGCGAATCAGGTACGACAAATGTTTCATTGATGATTGAATGTGAAAGCGAAGAAGAAGTGAATCGTCTGTACAATGCATTATTAGTGGGCGGTCAGGCAATCATGGAACTTCAGGACACGTTCTGGGGAGCCAAATACGCTAAAGTGCGCGACCAGTTTGGGTACACATGGGATCTGAATTTCGAAAAAGGACAAGCTGAATAACAAACTGTGAAAGATAGTAGGGGCTGCCGATGTTACTGGCAGCCTTTTTCGTTGGGGGAAAATGGGTGAATGGGAATAAAGCTCGGACAAGTGTTGCACCGGCTCCCAGGAAGAACGCCAATGAAGAAACCTAACAAGGAACCCCTAAGTTCATTCATGCCGAATAAAATACTCTGATTAATTTACCCACACCAAATCCGCTCTTCTGTATCAAAAAAAACCATGACAATATTCTGAATAGAAATTATAATGAATAAAGTTTTAGAAAGGGAGAGATAGCATATGAAAAGAACAACATTGGCTTCAGCATACAAATTGGAGGGCATGTTGGGATAAAATGTGAACTCCGATTTGATTTTAACCCAAATCAAAAAATCGGAGGAAATTAGAATTGAGTATACAAAATTTTTATTACACTTTAACAAGTTCACGGTCGTTTTTCATTCAGATGGTGTTCACATTAAACGCCATTTACTATGTAACTCAAGCGGAATTGAATGCTTTGCAACTCGTATTGATCGGTACGACTATGGAAGTGTCTGTTTTACTGTTTGAAATGCCCACAGGTTTATTCGCGGATCATTTCGGACGGAAAAGGTCGCTTGCTTTCGGAACACTCGTCATCGGGTTAGCACATGTTTTGGAAGGTAGTACGCCTGAGTTTTGGGCGATTGCGGTAGCTTCTGCGATGTGGGGAATCGGCTGGACATTCATCAGCGGGGCGGAACAAGCTTGGATTGCTGATGAACTGAACGCTAAAAGTTTGGAAAAGACGTTCTTACGTGGATCGCAGTTTTCATCCTGGGCTCGCTTTGCGGCGATTCTTGCAAGTGTGACAATCGCAGCGATTTGGTCCGTACAAATTGCAATTATTGTTGCGGGAATCATGCTCATTGTCATAGCGGTATGGGCTATCATCAAGCTACCTGAAACAAAGTTTGTTAGAGTTACTCGTGAAAAAGGTGTCTCAGGTGTCACGCATATGGTGAACACCATCAAAACTGGTGTTTCTCAAATTCGCGGGAACACCGTGTTGGTCAGTATTGCGATGGTAACCTTGTTTTGGGGGCTCGCCAGCGAAGGCTTTGATCGTTTGTACGGCGCTCATTTCATTGTGGACTACCAGTTGTCGGAAAGTGAGACCGTTTATTGGTTCGGTACATTTTATGCGGTCGCGTTTTTACTGAATATCGTGGTCCTTCGTTTCGTCGAGAGACATGTCAAAGGACGTTATGCACATGTATTATTGATTACTAACACCGTGTTGATTGCAACGATGATTGCTTTCGCTTGGACAGGTCATTTCTGGGTGGCGGTAGCCATGTATTGGGTGACAAGTGCACTGAGAAACGTAAACTATCCATTGATGAGCATCGTTACAAATGAACGCATAGAATCAAAAGGGCGTGCCACAACACTTTCCATGTTTGGGCAGCTTGATGCGTTCGGACAGATTGCCGGTGGACCACTCGTCGGCATGCTGGCATTGTACACGTCCATTGCAGGAGGGATTACTTCTTCTGCGTCGTTAATCCTGCCGGTGCTTTATTTCTTATGGCGGATGAAAAGGAAAATGAAAGTTTCATAGATTGATTAAGTGCCTGGTGCGAATACGTATCAGGTTTTTTATTTTACAGCGAAGCGTAAAGAGCAAATCAGAAGATAGATATATGGGGGAATTACTGGTGCAAGGGAATAAATGACGCAACCACAAAAAAACAGTGCACCATTAAAGGCACACTGTCATTAACTTTATTTATTTCCCGCCTAATATATCAAATAGCCCGCCTGCCAAGCTACCTTCACCTTTTGAGCTGCCGCCAGGAATTTGTGGGGCTGCTGCAAAGACTCGGCTTGCCAATCGACTGAATGGCAACGATTGTATCCATACGGTTCCTGGCCCACGCAATGTAGCGAAGAACAATCCTTCTCCACCGAACAACGCCGTTTTTACGCCCGGCACCATTTCAATGTTGTAATCAACTTCCTTGGTCATGGCCACTAAACATCCTGTATCGACACGTAACACTTCGCCTGGTTGTAAGTGTTTCTTATGAATAGTACCTCCAGCATGAACGAATGCGAGTCCGTCACCTTCAAGCTTTTGCATGATAAAGCCTTCACCACCAAAGAAACCAGTCCCAAGTTTACGTTGGAATTCAACGCCGACCGATACGCCTTTAGCCGCTGCCAGGAACGCATCTTTTTGACAAATGATTTTGCCGCCCATTTCACTCAAATCCATTGGAATGATTTTTCCTGGATATGGGGAAGCGAAATACACATGTTTTTTGCCAGATCCGTTATTAGTGAATGTCGTCATGAATAAACTTTCTCCTGTAAGCATACGCTTACCGGCACCCATCAGTTTGCCCATGATTCCTCCTCCTGAAGAAGAGCCATCTCCGAAAATAGTTTCCATAGAGATGCCGTCTTCCATCATCATTAAGCTGCCTGCTTCTGCAACAACCGTTTCTTTTGGATCGAGTTCTACTTCCACAAACTGCATATCGTCACCGTGTAATTTGTAATCAATTTCGTGGTTGTTCATGCGTCACATTCCTCCAGTAATTTAATCTACTCATTCATACGCTTCTCGCAACAAAAAGTTTCATCAAACGTCACTATTTATAAATAATCCGTTTTTTCAAAAAATTGAAAGGTTTAAACGACCATGTGTCGAATAAGTAAAGTGAAAGCGTTCTCAAATCGAAAGGGGTAAGGTACATGCAATTGAACAATTACATCGGTGGAAAGTGGCAGGAAGCTGGAGATGCAAAGTACGTTCCTGTGACTAACCCTGCTAATGGAGAAGAGTTAGCGCAAGTGCGATTATCAACTAAAGAAGATGTGAATTCAGCTGTCTTGGCAGCAAAGGAAGCGCAGAAAAAATGGGCGCTGGTCCCTGCACCGAAGCGGGCAGATTATTTATATGAAATTGGGCGTATTATGAAAGAAAAGAAAGAGCATCTTGCACAAGTGTTGACGAAAGAAATGGGAAAAGTCATTGAAGAAGGTCGCGGAGAAGTACAGGAAGGAATCGATATGGCATTCTACATGGCAGGTGAAGGCCGCCGTTTGTTCGGCGAAACGACGCCATCGGAACTGGCTGATAAGTTTGCGATGAGCGTACGTGCTCCGATCGGTGTGGTTGGGCTCATTACGCCTTGGAACTTCCCGGTTGCGATTGCCACGTGGAAATCATTCCCTGCGATTGTTGCTGGCAATACGTTTTTATGGAAGCCAGCAACGGAAACACCGATGATGGCTTATGAAATGGCGAAAGTGTTTGAAGAAGCAGGACTACCAGCAGGCGTTGCGAACATTGTATTCGGATCAGGGGCAGATGTTGGAACTGCGATGATCGAACATCCGGACGTGAAAGTCATTTCATTTACTGGGTCGACTGAGACAGGTCGTTCGGTTGCTGAACGTGGCGGTCGTCATTTGAAAAAAGTATCACTTGAAATGGGTGGTAAAAATGCCGTCATCGTAATGGACGACGCAGATCTTGGATTGGCGGTTGAAGGGATTTTGTGGAGTGCTTTCGGAACAGCGGGTCAGCGTTGTACAGCATGCAGTCGCGTCATTGTGCATAAAGATGTGAAAGAAGAACTTGAAATGCGGCTTCAGGAAGCGATGAAAGGTTTGGCTATCGGTGACGGTATGGACGAATCCGTAAAAATCGGCCCAGTCATTAACAAAAAAGCACTGGAAAAAATCCATAATTACGTCCAAATCGGAAAAGAAGACGGTGCTACATTGCTAGCGGGTGGAGAGATTCTATCTGATGGCGATTTGGCAAACGGAAACTACTATGCTCCGACTCTATTCACAAACGTTGCGAGAGATAGTCGCATTGCACAGGAAGAAATCTTTGGCCCGGTTGTTTCACTGATTGAGGTTTCGAGTTTAGACGAAGCAATCGAAGTGAATAACAGCGTGTCATTCGGTTTATCCAGTAGTATTTTCTCGCGTGACGTCAACACTGTTTTCAAGGCACAGCGTGATCTGGATACAGGGATTGTGTATGTAAATGCCGGCACTACTGGTGCTGAAATTCATTTGCCCTTCGGCGGGACAAAAGGGACGGGTAACGGACACCGTGACTCCGGCGTGGCAGCACTTGACGTTTATACAGAATGGAAGAGCATTTATGTCGACTTCAGCGGTAAGTTACAACGAGCTCAAATTGATAATTAAGTAGTTTTGAATGAAAGACTGTCAGCATCACATATACATGCAAAGAAAACGTTTTACAAAGGGGATGTAAGAATGAAGGTTGTTGTATTAGGTGCAGGATTAATGGGGAAAGAAGCAGCGCGTGATTTAGTCAAAAGCGAAAACGTCGAAAAAGTGTTTTTAGCAGACGTGCAAGTGGAGCAAGTGCAGGCTTTTAAGGAGAAAATTCAATCTGATAAAATAGAAGCAGTTCGGTTAGATGCCAATGATGATGCGCAATTGAAAGAAGTCATGAGCAAAGGCGACGTTGTCATTAACGCATTATTTTATTCATTCAACGAAAAAGTAGCACGTACAGCAGTTGAAGTGGGCGTTCATTCAGTGGATCTAGGAGGTCACATTGGAGGAGCGACGGATGCGGTGTTAAGTTTGGCTGCTGAAGCACAAGCGAAAGGCATTACTCTCATTCCAGACTTAGGGGTAGCTCCAGGAATGATAAATATTTTATCTGGATATGGTGCAAGCAAGTTAGATGAGGTCAAATCGATCAAACTGTTTGTAGGTGGGATTCCAGTTGAACCGGAAGGTCCATTGAAATACAACATCGTCTTTTCATTGGACGGGGTGATGGACCATTATACGGACACATCACACGTTGTCCGAAATGGTGAATTGATCGAAGTGCCATCCCTTTCCGAAATCGAGCCGATTCATTTTGATGAATTCGGTGAACTGGAAGCTTTCCATACATCAGGTGGAACTTCTACATTGACAAAAACGTTTCCGAACGTGGAAACACTCGAATATAAAACAATACGTTACCCAGGCCACGCAGAAAAATTTAAAGTATTGGTGGATCTAGGCTTAACAAATAAAGCGACAAAAGTTGAAGTGGATGGAAAAACAATTAGTACGCGTGAAGTGCTGAAAGCCGCTTTGACGCCTGGTTTATTACTTGGTGATAAACAAGATGCCGTACTGTTACGTGTAATTGTGTCCGGTGACAAAGATGGGGAACTGGTTAAATATGAATACGAACTCGTGACGAAGAAAGATATGACGGATCAAGTAACTGCAATGGCGCGTGCAACTGCAAACACGATTTCAATTGTTGCACAGATGATCGGCAATGGGGAAATCACAAAACGAGGCGTATACGCACCTGAACAAATTGTGCCTGGCGATACCTACATTAATGAAATGAAAAAACGAGGCGTACAAATTCAAGAATCCATACAACAATCAACTACGGTTGGTAACGGATAACAGGAGGCACTCATCATGAACTTCGATTTTTCGGAAGAACAACAATTACTTCGTAAAACGGTCCGCCAATATGTGGATGCAGAAATTATTCCCCATATGGCTGAATGGGATGCAACGGGTGGATTTGATCAAAAAGTATGGAAAAGATTAGCGGAACTAGGTTTCATGGGTGTTTGTGTCCCTGAAGCATACGGTGGGAGTGGCATGGACTACAATTCACTTGCAATCGTTTGTGAAGAATTAGAACGGGGAGATACAGCGTTTCGAACAGCTGTCTCCGTGCATATCGGATTGAACTCCATGACGTTAATGCAGTGGGGTACCGAGGAACAAAAGCAAAAGTATTTGGTACCGCAAGCGAAAGGTGAAAAAATCGGTGCTTTCGGTCTTACGGAACCGGGCGCTGGTTCGGACGTAGCCGCAATGGCAACAACAGCGACTCGCGACGGGGAAGATTACGTTTTAAAAGGTCAAAAAACTTGGATTTCCCTTTGTGATAAAGCGGACCATTTCATCGTTTTTGCATATACTGATAAATCGAAGAAACACCACGGGATCAGTGCGTTTATTGTGGAACGTACGATGGAAGGCTTCAGTTCGAAAGCGATTAAAGGGAAGTATGGCATTCGTGCAGGAAATACGGGGGAAATTTTCTTTGATGATATTCGAGTCCCGGCTACAAACCGTTTAGGGGAAGAAGGCGAAGGGTTTAAAATTGCCATGTCGGCTTTGGATAACGGAAGATTTACTGTTGCCGCAGGCGCTGCAGGTTTAATCATGGCGTGTATTGAAGCAAGTGTGAAATATTGTAACGAGCGCGAAACGTTCGGCAAGCCAATTGGTAAACACCAATTGGTACAGCAAATGGTTGCGAAAATGGAAGCAGGCCTTCAAATGAGCCGTCTCCTTGTCTACCGTGTTGGTGAACTGAAAAATAAAGGCGTGCGTAATACGCGCGAGACCTCATTAGCGAAATGGCAAGCATGTGATTTTGCGAACCAAGCAGCAGATGACGCTGTGCAAATTCACGGTGCGTATGGCTATTCGGATGAATATCCAGTCGCAAGATACTTGCGCAACTCAAAAGCACCTGTTATTTACGAAGGAACGCGCGAGATCCATACAATTATGCAAGCGGAATATGTACTTGGGTATCGTGAAGATAAAAAATTATCGAACATGCTGCCAAAATGGCCATTTGAAATCGATAAATAAATATGATAGAATATTCTCAACTTGAATGAACGGAGGTGAAGAAAGAATGAAGAACGCTGTGAATGCACGTGGTTTCATATTGGAATTTTTATCCACATCATGTGCGATTACTCATGAAATTTCTAATAACGGGACAGGTCTGTCCAATTTTAGAAAATTACATGCACATCACAGCTGACAAGACATTCTTTCTTCTCCATATGGAAAAGCGCAAAGCGCCACTCTAGCCCAACACCGGCGCTGTTCGGTTGAAAGGCAATTGCCTTTCTGACCCCTTTTAAGGGGCACGCGGGCTGGCGCTTGGAGCCAGACATCGAGAAAAGACTGCTTGCTTTTCAGGCAGTCTTTTTTTGTACGCAAAAATAAATCTACTGCAAATGAAGAATGGATTGCTTCCAGCTGAATTCGAAAGGAAGCGGAAAATATGATATGTACAATACAGGAAATCAGTAAAATGCTAGGTGGAAACATCATTTTTGAGGACTTATCACTGGCAATCAAAACAGGTGATAAATTAGCTGTTGTAGGACGTAATGGTACAGGGAAAACTACATTATTTAAATTGTTAGCTGGTGTAGAAAGTCCTGATTCGGGAAGCATTCATTTCAAAAAAGGAAATCGGATTGGCTACTTGGCCCAGATTCCTTCCTACTCAGAGGAAGTGACGGGGCTCGATGTTCTGACAATGGCCTTTGAAGAACTGCTCAAGATGCAAACGCAAATGACGGACCTTGAAATGAAAATGGCCAGCGCAACGTCTGAAGAAATGGAACGATTGCTTCGTCAATATGGAAATATCCAGGAACAATTCACGTTGCGTGACGGATATTCATATGAATCGGAAATTGATAAGGTCATACAGGGTCTGCAATTAGAAAGTTTTGTTAATCGGTCATTCCCATCGTTGAGTGGGGGGGAACAAACAAAAATCATGCTCGGTCAATTGCTTCTGACGAAACCAGATTTATTGTTACTCGATGAACCGACGAACCATTTGGATTTGTTTGCCGTGGAATGGCTTGAACAGTATTTGGTTGATTATGAAGGTACGGTCGTCATCATTTCGCATGACCGTTACTTCCTGGATCAGGTCGTCACGAAAGTTGCGGATCTCGAAGAAGGCGAATTGATTTTATATCATGGCAATTATTCATCGTTTGCCATCCAAAAAGAAGAACGCATCATGCGGGAGTTCCAGGAATACGAGGAACAGCAGAAAAAAATCAAGAAAATGCGCGAAGCCATCAAGCGCCTGAAACTTTGGGCAAATGAAGCAGTTCCGCCGAATGCTGCTTTGCACCGTCGTGCACGCAATATGGAAAGGGCTTTGGAACGTATGGAGAAAGTACGGAAGCCGCTGATTGATCCGAAAAAAATGACTCTATCATTTGAAGCAGCTCCACGAAGTGGCAAGGAAGTGGTGGTCATGGAACAAGTGTACAAATCTTTCGGAAACAAAGTTTTGCTTGCAGGAGCTGACTTTAATGTTAGGTGGAAAGAACGCGTTGCAATCGTCGGTCGAAACGGAACTGGCAAGTCCACCATTCTGAAATTACTGCGTGGAGAACTCGAAGTCGATGCAGGCACCGCACGTCTTGGCAGTAATGTGCGAGTAGGATTCCTGTCTCAACATTTCGAGATTGCCAACCCGAAAGCGCGCCTCATTGATGTCTTCCGAGCGGAAGTCAATGTATTTGAAGGGGAAGCGCGCCACATTCTCGCGAAGTTTATGTTCTATGGACCCGACGTTTTCAAACGGGTTGGAGATTTAAGCGGAGGAGAACGGATGCGATTGCGTCTTGCGCAACTCATGCACCAGGACATCAATTTATTGATGCTTGATGAACCAACAAACCATTTGGATATCGATTCGCGAGAAGTGCTCGAAGAAGCACTCGAAGATTTCCAAGGGACCATAGTGGCTGTCTCCCACGATCGCTACTTCCTGAATAAACTATTCCCTCGCACCGCTTGGTTGGATCGGGGAACATTCATTACCTTCGAAGGAGCCTATGAATGGGCGCGTTCGAAATGGGCAGAACGTCAGACCTCGCTTGAAAAAGAAGAACCGGTCAAAAAGGAAGAACGAGTCAAAACTATCCGTGAACGGGAGGCACAACCTCGTTCTTTTGAAAAGGAAATTGCCGATGTCGAAGAAGAACTGGCGACTCTCACTGTTCAAATTGAAGCTGAAGCGGATTGGCAAGAATACGAAAATTTATTAGTGATAAAGAAATCACTAGAAGAACGTTTGGAAGAACTAATGGCGGATTGGTTTAAATACGAGGCGTGAATTAAAAGAGAAGGGAAAGAGTGAGTCAGATGAAATATGGATGTGTCTTGTTTTTGCTTACATGTTGTTTCGTACTGAATGGATGTTCTTCAGCTGCCACTAAAGTTGAGCTTACTTCATCAAGCAATGCGAGTGAGGATGCATTCATATTGGAGTTGACTTCAATTGCCAAACAGTACAAAGAACATGAAAAAGAATCAATTACTGCACGGCTGAAATATACTGGGCCGGATAATGAAGTAAGGATTTCGCATGGTGGTTTTTCGCCTATCGAATTCTCGGTAAAGGAATTGAACAAAAATAAAGACATAGGCGGAGTTTCTCAGACTATATTAAGCTCCACAACTTTAAAAAAGGATGAGTGGCTAGAAGTTCCTTTTTCGAAGTCTGGGGAAATAACGAAGGATGAATTCATAAAAGAGTATTTCAACAAAGATGGTTTCCCAAAGGGTAAATACGAAATCACCGCAACCACTGATTTTGAAGTCGAGCAGACCGGAGAAAATGTAAAGTTAAAGACAGTTATTGTAATAGAAGTGAACTAGAGAAACGGAATCGCCTTCAGCGGTTCCGTTTTTGTTTCGCTTACTGGTCAATTAAATTGTTTAGAAAACATGAATTTTAGATAAGTGATGCCGAATACTTGATATCCGATTGCGAAATCCAGATATCCTTCCCGGAAATGGAGATATCCATCCGTGAATCCTCGATATCCCCCTGCGGATTCTCGATAAATCCCCCACCCAGCCCTCATCAGAATAAAAACAATCTTCACCCCCGTCGAGTATCAGCTTGTCCTAATTGCAAGACTTGCGTTATGCGATTTAATAAGAAATTCATTAAATAAATTATTTTCAAACAATTGAAACTAAATAACACTTTATCGGTCTAATGAAATAACTAGCTTAAAAAAAGAGGAGAGATGGTATTGAAAAAAAGAAGTGTTTGGCTCATGGTCGCTGCTGTGATTGCAGGAATAGTCCTATCGTTTGCGTTTTATATTGATAAAGTGACAGTCAGTGCTTCATCGATTGCGTTGTCTGAGCAAGGATGGAAAGCGAATTTTTCGGAGCCGTTAAAAGCTTCAGCCATATCGGATGGAACGATATATTTGGTTGATCAGCAAGGAAAGAAAACGAATGCGAAATTGCAGCTTACACAAAACGGTCATTCAGTTAAAGTGACCGGAATCAAACCGGGTTCGTATATATTGCACATCAAGAAGGAAGCTATTCAAGGCGGATTCTTCAAATCCATGTCGACCAGTAAATTATCGTTTACTGTTCACAAAGATTTGCAAACTGTAAAATCGGAAAAGCAACTGAAAGATTACTTCGCTAAGTTAAAGAAACAAATGAGTCAGATGTATACTGATTCAAGAGCAGATTCAGCTGAAAGCGAAAACTCGATGGATTCAAGCAATAAATCTGCTCTATCAAGCAGTGGAGGAGAAGCTGACCACTCGGAAACGAACAATCAAGTGGAAGGCGTAGATGAATCGGATATGGTGAAGACAGACGGGAAATTTATTTACTCTATATTAAATGGACGTGTAATTGTAACGGATATTCAAAATCCTGCAAACATGAAGAAAATGGCTGAACTGTCAATCGATGCAGAATTCTATCCAACACAGTTATTCTTACATGAAAATACATTGATTGTGCTTGGAGATCGGCATGTACCATATGATTATGAGGAAACCTCAGGAAAAGTCTCCAGTAAAATGATGATGCCTGTTAACAGTTCCACAAATGTACGTTTCTATGATGTGAAAAATGCGAAGAATCCGAAACTGATACGGGAAATCGGTGCGGAAGGATACTTGAACGGGGCTAGAAAGACAGGAGACATGTTGTATTTCGTGACCAATGTGATGCCAAACTTCTGGGCAATGGAAGGGGCAAAAGATGTAGAGTTGCGTCCTTACACATTTGACAGTAAGAAAAAGGATAAAGTATCATCCATGCCGCTTTCTGATTTATCCATCTTGCCGGGAACACTGGAGGGGACGTATAGCGTCATTACGGCTATGAATCTTGAGAATCCAGAGCAATCCCAAGTTGTAACGAAAGGGTATCTGGGCGGAAGCAATGCCATGTATATGTCTAAAGAGGCGTTGTATTTAACTGCCCCTATCTATGTACCTTCAAAGAATGATGATAACAATAATGCCATTGATCGAATTTGGAATCCCCAGGAAACCAATACGGAAATATTCAAGTTCAATTTAGATGGAACTAAAGTTGAATTTGTATCATCTGGAGAAGTGACGGGCATGCTCCTAAATCAGTTTTCGATGGATGAGCATGAAGGTTATTTCCGTGTCGTAACTACGAAAGGCTTTGCGTGGAATACGGATGAGCTTTCTGAGAACAATCTATATATCCTGGATGCCGGTATGAAAAAAGTGGGTTCCATCGAAGGACTTGCGAAAGGGGAGCGCATTTACTCAGCTCGTTTTATGGGAGACAAAGCGTATATGGTGACGTTTAAAGAAACTGATCCGCTGTTTGTGATGGATGTCTCTAATCCATCGGCGCCAAAAGTACTAGGGGAGTTGAAAATTCCAGGTTTCAGTAATTACTTGCACCCATTGGACGAAAACCATCTAATCGGTTTCGGTTACGATACAAAAACGATTCCAGGCGAAAATGGCAGCCAACCTCGAACCATTACTGGGGGCATGAAAATCTCATTATTTGACGTAACAGATTTTGCTAATCCGAAAGAAAAAGACGTAGAAATTTTGGGTGGTCAAGGCACTTACAGCCCATTGCAATACGATCACAAGGCATTATTCCAGCACCGAGGCAAAGGTTTATACGGTTTTCCTGTGACGTTGTATCAGGGTACTAATAAGGATGGATACGGTCAGTATGCAGGCGAAGGTGCAATGATGTATGAAATAACGGCTGAAGAAGGAATCAAGCAAGTGGCCAACATGATTAAATCATCCAAGCAACAAAACGAAGATTGGGAGCAGCTCGTTCAACGGATGGTTTATGCTGGAGATACACTTTATACTATTTCAATGAAAGAAACGAAGAGTTATGATTTAAATACGTTTAAAGAGATTGGTGTAGTCACATATTAATAACAAGGCAGGCCACTAACGCGATTCGCTTAGTGGTCTGCTTTTTCGTTCGTATTCGCGTCAATTCCGATATGCTGGAATGTGGTGACATCGAATAATCCCGTATCAGTTAATTTAAGTGATGGAATGACTGGCAAACTTAGAAATGATAAGGTCAAAAATAAATGAAAATCGAGCTTCGGATGAATGGTATGGATTGCTTCATGCAAGTTTGCCAGTGATTGTACTGCTTCCTCGAGAGGAACTTTCGTCATCAATCCGGCTATAGGCAATGCAAGCGAAGCCATGATTTGACCATCATGGACAACGACCAATCCACCCTGCATATCCTGCAACGCCTGTACAGCCGCAATCATGTCTTCATCATTCGTACCCAGAACAATCGCATTGTGAGAATCGTGAGCAATGGTGGTCGCGACTGCTCCTTTTTTTAGGCCGAAGCCCTTCACAATGCCCAATCCAATGGTGTGTAATTGATGATGCCGTTCAATTACAGCCAGTTTCAATTGATCCCGTTCCATGTTTTGCACGAATGCGCCATCTATAATTTCAACTTTTTCAACCACTTTATTGGTAACAATCTGGTCTGGTATGATTTCCATAATATTCGCTTTGGCACCTTGCGGGAGCGGGATAGCCAAATCTTCGACCGTCAAAGTAGGCAAATGAACGGAATGGCGAATTCGAACGGTACAATCCGTTTGATTTTCAGTAGCGTTTATCATGCGGCCATGCTCCGCCACCTTGACTCCTTTCTTGAATACAGCAGCTACTTTGAAAAGTTCAAGATGATCGAGCAATAGAAAATCTGCTTCGAAGCCCGCTGCCAATGCTCCTTTTTGAGACAAACCATAACATTCCGCAGCATTCAGCGTGGCCAATTGAATCGCTTGAAGAGGTTCCATTCCAGCTTTAATGGAGAGACGTATAGCATGATCTATGCTGCCTTCGTCCACCAGTTCATCCAGGTGTTTGTCGTCTGTACAAAATAAAAATCTTCTTGCATTGTGAGGTGTTACCGCAGGAAGCAAATCATGTAGATTCTTCGCAGCAGAGCCTTCACGTATTAACACATACATGCCTTGGGTAATGCGGTCACGTGCTTCATCCGCTGTCACACATTCATGGTCTGTCTGAATGCCGGCTGCGCGATATCCTCGAATCTGTTCGCGTTGCAATCCCGCTCCATGCCCATCAATTCGAAGACCCGCTTCCTTGGTCATCAGGAGCTTTGAAAGCATGCCTTCGTCTCCGCGCAAAACCGCTGGATAATCCATTACTTCTGCAAGTCCGAGTACGGAAGGGTGGGAGAGAAGCGGTTGTAAATCTTCTGCTTCCAGTCTTGCACCTGCATGTTCAAAGGATGTGGAGGGTACACTCGAAGGGAGCATGACAAAAATATCCATTGGGCTTTTTTCTGCATCTTTCAGCATGAATTGGATGCCCTCAACTCCTGCAACATTTGCAATTTCATGTGGATCGGTCACAACAGTCGTTACGCCGTGGGGCAATAAAACATCACCAAAAGCAGATGGGGTGAGCATCGACGATTCAATATGGATATGTCCGTCAATCAAGCCGGGTACGACATAGCGTCCCCCTGCATCCATTTCTTCAATGGCTTCAAATGAGCGAGTAGAATCAATTGCGACAATAAAGCCATCCGAGACAACGATATCTGCGTTCGCCCAAACAAGTGAAAATACATCCGCTACACGCGCATTGCGCAAAATGAAATCAGCAGGCTGTTTTTGTTGGGATACCGCGATGATTTTTTTGAGTGTATCGATTGAACCTTGCATGAAATTTCCCCCTTTATGAAAAGAATTTACTTATAGGTATTGTACTGTCGTATATACGAAATGAATAGTTTATAGAACCGGAAAAGTGAATATGTAATGGATGGCTACTCACGTTTATATCATTGTACTCGGTATGAGCAATAGATTCATGTAAAGTACCAACAATATTTGTTTTTTACTGCACATTTCGTTAAGATTGTGCAAAGGTGATAAGTGAAAGGAGTGGGCACAGACGTGCTAAATGAGAAGAATGATTTGGCAATAGATTGTTGCCTGCTTGCGGGTCGACTAATGATTGAGAGTGGTGCGGAAACGTATCGGGTTGAAGATACAATGACCCGTATGGCGATTTCACAAGGTCTGATAGGGACCCAAAGCTTCGTCACACCAACAGGAATCATGTTTTCGCTTGGAAAAGATGGCTCGACACGGTTGATGACCATTCGGGACAGGGTGACAGATTTAGAGAAAATAGCACTTGTGAATCAAGTATCAAGAAAACTGGCCACCACTGAACTGACTATCGAAGAAGCATATGAAGAATTACAACGAGTTGCCAGTGCCAACTTAATGTTCCCTTTTCTATTACAGTTTATAGCAGCTGCAGTTGCGAGCGGGTGTTTTCTTATCCTGTTCGATGGTGTCGTGAAAGATGTTCCGGCAGCGACCATTGCAGGTGGAATGGGGTTCGTTGTGGTCACACTAATACATGAATTGACCCGTGTTAAGTTTTTCGCGGAATTCATTGCTGCCTCAATCGTTGGAACCCTGGCTTTTTTAGCGGTTCTGCTGCAAGTTGGGGAAGACTTGAACACTATCATTATCAGTGGTGTCATGCCATTGGTACCAGGATTGCTCATTACAAATGCAGTACGCGATCTTATGGCCGGGCATTTTGTTTCCGGGGTATCAAAAGGTGCAGAAGCATTGTTGACAGCATTCGCAATCGGTGCAGGCGTTGCACTCGTACTATCATTTTAGGAGGGGTGTCATGATTTGGATCGTAAAAGCGGTGTTAAGTTTTATTATCGCAATGTCATTTGCCATTATATTTAATGCCCCTAGAAAAAAACTAGTTGCAGCCGGCTTAGTAGGGATGTGCGGTTGGGTAATTTACAGTGGTTTTACAATGGTTTCAGGTGATGCAATTCAAGCATCCTTTGCAGGAGCTTTTATCGTAGCGCTGGCATCACATATTTTATCTAAACGTTTCCGTATGCCGATGATCATTTTCAGTGTACCGGGCATCATTTTACTCGTTCCCGGAGGACTTGCATACAATGCGATGCGCAACATTGTGGAAAATGACTATTTAACCGCCATCTCTTACGCTTCCAAAGCATTTATGACATCAGGTGCAATCGCAATGGGTTTGGTGTTTGCTGAAGTTTTGATGCAGTTGATATTTAGGTATTTAAGTAGAAAAAAGGCGGCTTCTCAGAATGTTTGAGAAACCGTCTTTTTTATGTCTGAGCAAGGTTTCAAGCTAAACAGGCACTTTGCGCATTTATTTTATAAATTTTCAATTTCGCCAGCAGATACAGGATGACTGATATAGAAACCTTGAATGGCGTCACAGCCGAGTTTTGTCAATAAATCCTGTTGTTCTTTTGTCTCAACACCTTCAGCCAAGACGCGTATCTCCATTGATTTTCCAAACTGAATCATGCCGTGTACTAGTTTTTGCAATTTCTCTTGTTTCGTAATGGACGCGATAAATGATTGATCGATTTTAAGTTCGGTAATCGGTAGCATCTGCATATAACGGAAAGACGCATAGCCTGTCCCGAAATCATCGAGAACAAACCTGATGCCCTCACTTTGAAGCTGATGCATTTGGCGAATGATGGATTGTTCCGATTCCGCTTCCAGTGCAAACTTCTCAGTAATCTCAATTTGCAGTAGATGAGCAGGACAGCCAAATTTCTCTAATGTCTGTCTAACTTGCTTTACCATGTTTTTATCACGGAATTCGCGAATGGAAGAGTTTACACTCACTTTCATCGGCTTGCCGTTTTTTGCCCAAAGTGCGGCTTGCTCGCATGCCTTCTCCAACATAAAGCTCCCAATATCATGAATCATGCCTGTCTCTTCTGCAACTGGAATGAGATCGTTCGGTGTAACGGTTCCAAGTACAGCGTCTTCCCAACGAACCAGTGCTTCCACTGCATCAATCTTGCCAGTCTTTAAATCAACTTGTGGTTGATACATAACAGTTAAATCTTTATGGTGCAACGCCTCAATCAAACGTTTTTCAATCATGGCCTTTCGGCTTAACGCGACATGATTGGCTTTTGAAAGGCTGACGATATTTCCTCCGCCTTCTTGCTTCACCTTATGGATGGTCGCACTAGACGCCCTCATCATATGTAAAAATGTTGATTGATCTTCTGGGTATCTCGTAATCCCGCCACTGATTGAAATCGGGATAGCTTTGTTGCGAATGTAAATCGGATGCTGCTTCAAGTAACTTAAGAAACCTTGAATAAACCAATCACTCAAAGGCGTCAACACTACAAATTCATCTTCACCCACGCGTGCGATATCACTATCCTGGAAATACATTTTCAGGCGTTTTGCAAATTCCAGTAATAGAGTGGTTTCAGACTCTTCATCGTGCATGTCTCTCAATGTGTAAAACTTATCGATATCTAAAAAGATGAAAGAAAAGTGACGTTCTTCTGCAATAAGTCCGGACACGATATTTTCAAGACGATGGCGATTCATTAATCCTGTCTCTGAATCCACATAAGCAATTTGCTCAAGATGCAATTGCAGGCGTTTTTTATCCGTGATATCTTTTTCCAAAATGGCAAAGTACATAGGCTCATCATTCGTCGCCAAAACAGGGATGGCCGTCATATCTACCCAATATGTTTCTCCATCTTTAGTCAGTTTTTCAACAGACCCTTGCCAAACGCGGTTGCTATTCAGGGTGTACCATATTGGGTTGACCGATTTCTCAGCTGACTCTTCGGGGAAAAGCTGCCAAAATGACTTACCAATAATACGTTTTGGCGTCCATTTACTTGTTTTCAAAAACAATGTATTTGCATATGTAATTAGCCCATCTGGGTCCAAATAAGTGAGCATAAAGGTTTCATCGATTCCCATTTTAAAGCTAGCTAATTCTTGTGTACTTGATGTTTGATCCATTGTTGGAACATTATTAACTTCAAATAAGAACATGACGCATTGTTCATTATCGATTGTCATTGAATTTAAAACAGCTGAAACATGAACAGCTTTGCCATGTTTTGAATGAATAATGAAATTTTCAAAACGAATTGGGTTCTCACTTTGAACCACTTGACCCCACGTTGATTTATGTATGGCTGAACGGTTTTCTTCGAAAAAAGGATAGAATTTTCCAACGATTTCGTCCGCAGTAAAACCAAATGTTCTCTCAGCTTCTCTACTCCACCAAAGTACCGTTGCGTCACTCGCAGTCAGTATCATCGGAAAAGGAACATGGTCCAATATACTGCTACCATTTTCCAATACTTGTTGCATACCTTTCATTTCGCAGGACTCCTTGTTTGTATACTAATAACTCCTATTATAGAGAAGTCTTGGCATCAAGTCATTAAAATAAATAATGTTTTATTCTGAAAAATAAAGGAAAATTCAAGGAGATTTATTGGAGGTGGAAATGAAATGTTCGCAAGTTTTTCATTGAATTCAACTTGAACAATAGTAAGATGAAAAGTAGACTTGTAGATAAAGAGGTGAGTAAATGAATCGCGCAAAAGGAATCGTCTTAATTATTACCGGAGCCATGTTATGGGGAGCGACGGGTCCATTGATGGAATGGATATTATCGAACTCAATGCTGACAGTTCCGTTTATGTTGACGATTCGGTTACTTGTTGCAGGAGTTGTTTTGCTCGCTTTTCTAAAATTAACAGGAAATCAATTAAGACCAATTTGGCGACAGCCATATTGGGTTAAGCGATTGATTATCTTCTCCATGTTCGGCATGCTAGGAGTTCAATATTCATTTGTAGCAGCAATTGAATCAAGCAATGCGGTAGTTGCGACGTTGCTTCAATTTTTAGCACCGATTTTTGTGGTTATATTTGTATCTTGGAGTATGAAGAAATGGCCACCGAAATATCAGTTGATTGGAATTGCCGGAACGTTGATCGGCTTATTCTTCTTATTGACGAATGGTTCATTCACCAAATTACTGTTAAGCCCGGAAGCGTTGGCATGGGGAGTCGCTGTCGGCCTGAGCTTTGCATTTTATACGTTATATCCCGGTTCTCTCATGAAAGAATGGGGTGTTTTGCTGGTGGTTGGTTGGTCGATGCTGATCGGCGGTCTGGTACTGGGAAGTATAAGTCGCGTGTGGCAATCCGACGAATGGGCTTTATTATTGGATTGGAAATTGTCCGTTCTTTTATTGACAGTCATCGTTATAGGCACAGTGGCTTTCATTTTATTTTTGAGCAGTATGAAATACATAAGTGCGATAGAGACCAGTATTTTATCAAGCATGGAGCCACTCACTGCTATGATTATCTCTGTTATTTGGCTGCAACAAGTGTTAGGGAAATGGCAGCTGATGGGGGCTCTCATCATGCTGATTTGTGTCACGTGGCTATCCATTGCGGGAGATCGGAACAAGAAATAAGTTTGCTAGAGTATCATCTATCCTTTTGGGGATAGGTGATTTTTTTTTTGCCCTTGGCCGAGTGTCAATTCGGGGTGATTCCAACTAAGCGACCGCTTACCCAAAAATCGTATCTAACAGAGAACATTTCATCACAATGAATGATACCTTTTACTCATTCATTGTGGCATAATAGTGAACAATCAGATAATTAATTCGTTTAACGAAGAAGTTTCAGGGGGGCATCTAGTGAAAACCGTATTTTCTTATGTCAGACCATATAAATGGCCAATTGCCATTGCGCTTTTCCTCATGCTAATCGAGCTTTCTGTCGAGCTTGTACAGCCACTCATTATAGCCAAAATAATAGATGATGGCATCATGCAAGGAGATCAGTCCGTTATTTGGACGTGGGGAGGAGTCATGATGCTCATGGCTTTCGTCGCTTTCTTGTCTGGCGCGACAAACTCTTTCTTTGCGTCGCATGCATCACAAAGTTTTGCTTTTGATGTCCGCAGTGCTTTATTCAAGCAAGTACAGCAGTTTACAGTTGCCACGTTTACGAAGTTCCCGACTGCCGGCTTAATCACGAGGCTTACAAGTGATGTCACCATGGTGCAAAACGTACTCTTTATGAGTTTGCGTATTATGTTGCGGGCGCCTTTACTCGTACTCGGCAGTGTCATTATGGCGTTTATCGTCAATGCCTACCTCGCGATGTTCCTTGTAATCGGGGCACCATTCCTACTGATTTTTCTCTATATTATGGTGAAAAAAGGGGTCAGTTTTTTTGCACTTGTGCAAGTTCGACTCGACCGTGTGAACCGTGTCCTACAGGAAAACCTCCAGGCAGTACGGTTGGTTAAAGCATATTTGCGCGGTACGTTCGAGTCTTCTCGTTTTGAAAAAGTGTCGAACCTCCTCAAAATGGATACAGTGAAGGCGCTTCGCATTATGGAAATCATTCTTCCACTTCTTCTACTCGTCATGAACATCAGTTTGCTGGCAGTTCTTTGGTTTGGTGCTCGTGAAATCCAATCGAACAATGCCCAAATTGGCGAGTTGGTCGCAATCGTCAACTACGCAATGCGTATGACGGGGGCTTTCTCGATGTTCGCCTTTATTATCATGGCATTTGCCCGTGCGAAAGCTTCTGCAGAACGTATGGAAGAAGTGTTACTGGTCAATGAAGGGCTGGAACGCGATGAAGAAACAGGTAAAATGCATGAAGCCCTTGAAGGTGAAATCAGTTTCAACAATGTGACGTTCAGCTACCCGAACTCTTCTGAACTAGTGCTGAACAATATTACATTTGATGTGAAATCTGGCGAGAAATTGGCCATCATGGGAGCTACCGGTGCCGGTAAATCAACTTTGATGCAACTCATCCCGCGCTTTTTTGAAGTAACCTCGGGTTCCATTACAGTTGACGGGAAAGACGTTAACAAATGGCCGTTGGATCAATTACGACAAGCCATAGGGCTCGTTCCCCAGCAGTCACTGTTGTTTACGGGAAGTATTTATCAAAACTTGGCATGGGGCAAAGTCGAAGCATCAACAGAAGAATTGCAACAAGCTGCCAAGCAAGCGCAAATTCATTCTTCTGTTGAACAGTTCGCGAAAGGCTATGATACGCGTGTTGGTCAAAAAGGTGTAAATTTGTCTGGCGGTCAAAAACAAAGACTGTCCATCGCACGCGCGTTGGTCCGAAAGCCAGAAATTCTTCTGTTGGATGACAGCACCAGTGCGCTAGATGTGAAAACTGAAGCATTGCTATGGGAGGCATTGGATAAAGAAGAAGCAACCATGCTCGTCATTACGCAAAAAATCCGAACTGCAAAAGGCGCAGACCGTGTCCTTTTACTCGACAATGGACGGATTTCTGCTTATGGCTCTCATCAGGAACTGATCGAAACGTCCGAATTATACCGTCAAATTGCGGAGTCGCAACAAGAACAGGAGGTGGAAGCAAATGCGACAGATGTTAACTAAACCATTTGGCTACGAGCCGGTTCTGACGAAAGAAGATATTACCCCTGTCAAAAAGAAAAAAGGAGAACGGGCAGGGGACTGGCAAGGTGTATTGAAGCGAATTTGGCACCTCGTGGATGAACAACGTGCACTATTGATTACGGTTTTGTTGCTAGTCGTTGTCAGTTCCACTCTAGCTTTAGTTGGGCCTTATCTACTTGGGAAAATTATCGATGAGTATATCGTGCCGGGTCAATTTGCAGGTATGCAAAACATGATGATGTGGTTGATAGGTATTTATTTCTTCCTCTCGGTGTCGATGTTTTTCCAAAACTATTGGATGATCGGCGTTGCGCAGCAAACCATTTATCGGATGCGAACGAATCTCTTCTCACATTTTCAAAAGTTGCCTGTATCTTTCTTTGATAAACGTCAGCATGGTGAACTCATGAGCCGTGTGACGAACGACATTGAAAACGTCAGTGCCACTTTAAATAGTTCATTTATTCAAGTGTTCTCGAGTATTTTAACGCTAACCGGAACCGTCATTGTCATGCTGACGTTAAGTCCTTTACTGACATTGCTGACCATGACAATCATTCCGGTCATGTTTTTCTCCATGAGATGGATTACAAGACGAACAGGGATACTATTCAAACAGCAACAACAGGCGGTTGGGGATTTGAACGGCATGATTGAAGAAACAATCTCGGGTCAGCGAATCGTCAAAGCTTTCTCACAAGAGGAACGCGTCACTGATGAGTTCATTGTAAAAAGTGAACGCCTACGCCATACCGGATTTTGGGCTTTGACTTATTCAGGTTTCATCCCGAAAGTAATGAATATGTTGAACAATGCCAGCTTTGCCATCGTTGCAGGTGTTGGAGGCTTGCTTGCCCTGAACGGTCACGTATCGATTGGTACTATCGTAATTTTTTCTGAATATGCTCGTCAGTTTACCCGCCCCTTGAATGACCTGGCGAATCAATTTAATACCGTCCTTTCTGCAATTGCCGGAGCGGAGCGGGTATTCGCCATTATTGATGAACCGATTGAAAAAGATGAAGCCACGACTCAATTAGATACTGTGTTAAAAGGAAAAGTCGAGTTCGATCGTGTCTCCTTTAAATATGAACAATCGGATGCTGAACATACGATTCGTGATGTCAGTTTTATCCTGAATCCTGGAGAAACAGCCGCATTGGTCGGTGCAACAGGTGCAGGAAAAACGACCATCATGCAGCTACTGGCCCGTTTTTACGAAACGAATGATGGTCAAATACGGATTGATGATATCCCGATTGACCAATTGGCTCGCCAAACATTGCGCAGTCAAATTGCATTTGTCTTGCAAGATCCATTTTTATTCGAGGCTACAGTAAAAGATAACATTCGTTATGGCCGATTAAATGCAACGGATGAAGAATTGATAGAAGCTGCCAAACAAGCAAATGCACATGACTTCATCATTAAGTTACCAGAAGGATACAACACGGTCCTGACCGCAGATGGAGGGGAAATCAGTCAAGGCCAGAAACAATTGCTGTCAATTGCACGCGCTCTGGTAGCGGATCCCGTCATTTTGCTGTTGGATGAAGCAACTAGCAGCATCGATACAGTGACCGAAATGAAAATCCAGGAAGCTCTGGAACGATTGATGGAAGGCCGGACGAGTTTTGTTATCGCTCATCGATTGAATACCGTCAGAAAGGCAGACGTTGTCTATGTAATGGATCAAGGACAACTCGTTGAATCTGGAAGTCAACAAGAGCTCGTGACCCGAAAAGGGCTGTATTACAACATGTTGACGGAATCGCATATATAAAAACATTTCAATTTGGTCTCGTTGAATGGAATTATGTTTTGAAAGCATTGTAGTCACCTTAAGTAAGCATTTTTTTTAAAAAGGAACGGAATCCGAGCCACTCCCGCGGAAAAACGGATGGCGAAAGCCCCGCAGACCTTTAGGACGAGGAGATTGAGGCGTTCGTCCGCAGGAAAGGGCTCAGATTCCGAAATGATTCGTCTAAATTTTAGTTTAAATGAAAAAGACTGCAGATAAACTCAAAATTACTGAGTTTGTCTACAGTCTGAGCTGAGCCTCTAGTATTGAGGCTCAGCTTCTTTTAATTTCACTGGTTTAGCAACTTTGCGTTTTTTCGGCGAAAAACCGCCTAGGAACAATCTACCGTAAGGGACCAGTTTTTGAATGAGTATTGATGCAACAATCGGTACCAACAATCCAAATGCCGTGAATCCAATAATTCCGTAATTGAAGTAATCATTCAATACGATATCTGTGAAAATGTGGAGATACATAATGGCAATTGAGTGCTTTTCAATTTGTTGCAGCCACTTCAATGACATGTGGGAAGCAACCCATTGAAATACTCCGACAATAACCAGAGTCATGGAAATCGGAATGACTAAATCCAACACCACATGTTCATAGCGCAGGAACTTCATACTCAAGTGATAATCCATTACGCCGAACCAATCGAGCGAAATGGCGGACACCGTTCCGATAAGCCCTGTAATCAACCAAGGCTTCGTAACATTCATCCAAATATTCTTCATATAATATCCAAGTGCAAAATAGACAACCGCCATTAGTGCTACGTCGATATTCCAAATCATAGGAATGGTTTGAGAGGCTTTATCAGGCGCACCACCAATTACTTGCATCGCAAACAAACTTTCCATATGAGCGATTAAGTAGAAGACAGTTAAAATCACAATCTGTTTCGTACGATTGAAGTATTTTGTCATCCATAAGAAGAACAAATACGTAAAGAACAACGTTGTGACAAACCAGAAAACTCCGTAAGCACCACGAGCAAATCGTCCTCCAATTACAAGTGTCCAAATATCATTCAAATACCATGATAAATCCATGTTTCCTGAACCGATTTCCATTCCATAGCGAATGACTGTAATCGTTACAAGGAAAAACAAATATGGTACGATTAATTGCATAAAACGTTTATGAATGGCTTGTTTTGAAAGCCCTTTTTCCAGAACAGGTTTAAAAAACATCCCGCTTAAAATAAAGAAGGCAGGCATGTGGAACCAATATATATACTTCCCAAGAGGGAAATCAAGTTGACCTGGGTAATGGCCGATTACGACAAGAATCATTAAAAATCCTTTTGTAACGTCCACCCAGGATAATCGTTTCTTATCCATGATTTAACTCCTCCATAAATTCACACTTTCGCTATTATATAACCGATTGTGAGAGGAAATAAACAGTTGTTACCATAATGAAACACGTTAGTCACAACAATGAAAGAAAGGTGGAAATACTTGTGGACATTGCCATATTGACAGTTTCGTTCCCTTTAGATGTAGAAACATCGAGTGAAATACAGGGACTCCTGCGTGCAAGTGAAGAAATAGAAGGCACCAATTACGACCAAGTCTTAAATATTCCCGTCATGACGGATCCAGTAACTAAAGGCTTTGCAGTGCTTGCATATGCAGAAGACGATGTGGTCGGAGTTGTTTCGGCCATTGATATGATTGGCATTCACTCCTATGAATGGAGTGGACTGGTCCACCCGGAATATCGCAGACAAGGGCTCGGGCAGGCGTTGATAAAAGAATTGCAACATAATTTGGAAGTACGAGGCGCTGAAGGTGAGCTTGCATTGAATATGAAAGAATCCCAAGCCGGTGCAGCTTTTCTGCAACACTCAGGATATGAGTGGAACTTCACTGAAGCGACATTGAAAGCAGACGTGAATTCAGTAGCAGAAAATCCTGCGGTGGATGTCGAACCATTAACGGATGAAACTCAGGAACTTACACGTATTTTAATGAATGCATTTGGTGATACAGAAGACGAAGTACAAACACTGCTGGATTACAATGCATCCAATCCTTCACGACATGTTTTTGTAGCGAAGCAACATGGGCAAGTCGTCGGTACTTTAACACTTGTGGAAGATGGAAAAACTCTCTGGGTAACAGCGTTGGCTACAGATTCCGAAAGACAAGGTCAAGGCATCGGTTCCGCATTGTTGGCCTTTTCACAAGTAGAAGGAAAGCGAAGAAATTGTGAATCCGTTAAGCTCGATGTGGAAATTGACAACGACAAAGCATTATCGGTTTATAATAAAGCAGGTTTTAAACCAGTATTGCAAGTTGATTATTACGTGAAAAACCCCATTGCAAATTAAGTTGCAGTGGGGTTTTTCGGTTTTTAGTAACATTATTTTGAATAGAGTCCCTGCATTAATTAGCAGCCACAAAAGGTGGTAAAGGGTCTGCAAATGTGGACCAATCACTAGTCATTTCTTCATCTGTCAGCAAACAGGAATCCTGCAAGGGGAAAAGAAAAAACGTTTCTCCTGGGTAAGAGAAACGTCAGAATAGATTTCACGATTTAGTTGATGTAGCGGGCAATAAAAAATGTTCCCGATTTGGTCCGACTAAATGTAGCTCATGCATCGGACGGGTCATCGCGACATACAAAAGCTTGCGGTCGATTGCATGTTCGCGGAACGGGTTGTCAAACGCCACAACGATAACTGCATCGAATTCCAGCCCTTTTGCTAGATGGCTCGGCACAATGAGTAGCTTTTCCTGGTGTATATCCGAATGATCACTCAGCAACTGAATCTCAAGGAAATCATCAAGGTGCTTCGCAACAGCTTTTGCCTCTGTAGTCGTTTTGCAGATAAGAGCAATCGAACGATGACCACGACTTCGGACTTCGTCCATTAAAGTGACAATCCGATTGCCATCAATCATCTTCATCTCGTGGAACTGCGGATCGATGCCATGACGGACGACGGGTTCCACCAATGGTAAGTCTTCGTCCATCTGCATCAAAATACTATTTGCCATTTCCATGATTTCAATTGTCGTTCGATAGCTTTTTTGCAAAGTCGTGTAAGTGGCACGTGGGAATAATTCAATAATCGGTTCCCAGGAAGTGAGGGCCCGGTAACTATGAATGCCTTGAGCCAAATCTCCAACCATTGTAAACATATCCGTCTCCAAGCCTTCTTTGAGGGCGGCCAGTTGAAATACGCTGTAATCCTGGACCTCATCAATGAAGACGACACGCATTTTCCACTTGTCCGAAATGCCTTTAATCTTGGCGTGCATGTAATAAAGAGGTGCCAAGTCTTCTATTTCCCATGACTCCATCGAATGGCTTCGCAGAAACGAGTCTTTCTGTTCCGCTGTCCAAAGTGTGGCATGTTCGTTTATTAACTTTCCATTTGTGACAAACTCACGATACATATTTTTGATGTTGGCTTTTTTAAAACGTTTCATGTAAACATTGGCCGTGGTCTTGGATTCTTTTTCGATTAATGGAATTCGGCGATCGCGCTCATCGATGAATTTCGTCACTTCCGCTTTGCGTTTTGCAGCATCACGAACGACCAACGCTTTATCAAGGGCATCTTCGTATTTCTTGTTTAATACATTCAGGATTTCTTTTTTCTTTTGTCGCACATGCGATTGCAAGATCGTCTTGATTCGTTCCAACCGTTTTTCTAGTGGCATATAGGAAAAATCGGACAAGAATAAGTTTCTTAATTTCGAACCACGCATAATGCAGTATTTCTCAATATATATATCTTCGAATTGGTTGGCTATCAATTTTTCATATTCATATAGAAAGGCGTCTACTAACAGTGTATAGGAAAGAGAGCCTTTCATTTGAGATATCCAAAGCATCATTTCATCAGGGTTTTCTTGTTCAGTTAATGCTGAAAGCTTCAAATTCACATCTTTAAGTTTCACTTTTATACCCGTGGCGTTCAAGACATATTCAGAGTAGGTTGTCTGGCATATTTGACCGACACCGAGCTCAGGTAATACATCTGCTATGTAGTCCATAAACAGTTTGGAAGGGGCTAAAATCATTAACTTTTCGGCTGGGAAATGTTCGCCCATCGTATAGAGGAAATAGGAAATTCGATGTAATGCAATGGTCGTTTTTCCACTGCCTGCCGCGCCTTGCACAATAATGGGTTGTTTTAAATGAGCACGAATAATTTCATTTTGTTCAGCTTGAATGGTCGATACAATTTCAGTCAAGCGAACATCCGCTTTACCTGAAAGTGCTTCTTGCAAAAGCTCATCATTGGTCGTTAAATCGATGTCGCGTACGGACTGCAATTCGCCTTTTTCAATGGTATATTGGCGTTTTGAAAATAGGTGACCGGTAAAAGTGTCTTCCCGTACATCGTATTCGATATCCCCGAGTCGCCCATCGTAATACACATTCGCCACTGGAGAACGCCAGTCTACAATAATCGGTTCCTGCGTTTCCCTATGGAATAAAGAAGTTTTTCCGATGTACAGCATTTCGCTGTCTTCGCCGTCTTTTTGGAAATGAATGCGTGCGAAATAAGGTTTTTGCTGAATGGCTTCCAGTCCTTCTTTTTGAGAGCGGGCCATTTCAAAAAACCGTGCGTTAGTTAAAATGTTCATGTAGCTTAAACTGGAATCCAAATAATCTAAATCAGCCATTGCGTGACGTATATTTTCCTGTGCTGATTTCACATCACGTTTCGATTCATCGAGTAACTGTTGCATATAGTGTTTAGTGTAGGTCAGGCGCTCTTGCTCTTGCTCA
Organism: Paenisporosarcina sp. P4_D4; assembly: GCF_056401835.1. Taxonomy (NCBI): domain Bacteria; kingdom Bacillati; phylum Bacillota; class Bacilli; order Caryophanales; family Caryophanaceae; genus Paenisporosarcina; species Paenisporosarcina sp. P4_D4. The sequence goes on from NZ_JBFUIO010000001.1 coordinate 85,382, forward strand.
AAATCAGGATGTTTCTGTGTCATACAGTCCTCCGATATGAAGATTTTGCGTCCTGCAATTATGAAATGTCTAGCTCCATGCGCCAGCTCACACCTAAGCCAGAACCTCAGGCGAAATCAGGCTTTCGCATCGGTTCTTCCAGTGCCGGTGACGAGCTAAAAAGGCGCATTGCGCTTTTTCGAAGATGTTGGGGTTTGAAAACAGAATAGAATTGTACCATAGTTTGGTAATCTCATGCAATAAGAATTTTCAAAAAATTCAAGTAGTCTGTTAAAGTAGTAAATCTCATGTCATAATACAACTAGATGAGTTGAGTGAAAGTAGAGCCATAAGGGGATTTTAATATGGATAAGAAACCAATGGAAAACGGTCAAAACCGCGCAGCACTTGGAGAAGCAGGACTACATACAGATTTTAAAGAAAACATGACGTACGGGGAGTACCTTCATCTCGATAAATTACTGACAGCGCAGGACGGTTTAACCGATCACCACGATGAACCATTATTTATTATGATTCATCAAGTTTCAGAGTTATGGATGAAGCTGATTTTGCATGAATTGCGTGCAGCCAATAAAAATATTGAAAATGACGATTTGCAACCAGCGTTCAAACAATTAGCGCGCGTATCGAAGATTCAGACGCAAATCATACAAGGGTGGGATGTACTGTCCACTTTGACACCTGCGGAATACATGGAGTTTCGTTCGTCACTTGGCAATGCAAGTGGTTTCCAGTCGTATCAATATCGTATGATTGAGTTTGCACTCGGCTATAAAACGAAGCATGTGCTGAAAATCTATGAAAAAGATGAAGCATTGCTGAACACGTTGACAGATGCATTCCATCAACCAGGTTTATACGATGCGGCGATCAGAAAGCTGGCTCGTGCAGGTCTTCCTATTGATGAAGAAATGCTTCTGCGAGATGTATCGACTCCTTATGAGCCAAACGACAGTGTATTGGAAGCATGGAAGACTGTCTACCGGGATGTCGATCAATACTGGGAACTCTATCAATTAGCGGAAAAGCTCGTGGATATCGAAGACTGGCTGCAACAGTGGCGTTTCCGACATATGAAAACAGTCGAACGAATCATTGGCTTTAAGATGGGGACAGGTGGTTCTTCAGGTGTGAATTACTTAAAAAAAGTGCTGGACCAATATTTCTTCCCGGAACTATGGACTTTACGTACAGAAATTTAAGGAGGTCGTCACATGAAGATTTATGCACATCGCGGTGCATCAGGCACGTTTCCTGAAAATACACTCGCTGCATTTGAAGAAGCTGCCCGACTCGATATTCATGGAGTAGAATTCGATGTCCATCTAACAAAAGATGGAGAACTAGTCGTAATTCATGACGAAACAATTGACCGTACGTCCAATGGTGTAGGGTATGTAAAAGACTTAACGTTAGCGGAACTGCGTGCTTTTGACTACGGTAGCTGGTTTGGAAGTGAATTTGCAGGACAGAAGATACCTACTCTAGAAGAAGTATTAGCAGTTTTCCAACAAACAACACATCACATCAATATCGAACTGAAATCAGATATATTTCCATATGAAGGCATGGGGGAGAAAGTGCTGCACGTGATTGAAAAGATGGGAATGGCGGAAAGGGTCGTCATCTCGTCGTTTGATCACGAAGCAGTCCATGATTTTAAGAAACTAGCTCCTCATATTGAAGTCGCCATATTGACTATGGAGGTACTGGTGGATGCATATGACTATGCACGTTTTATTCCAGCGGACGCTCTGCATATATTCCTTCCGACTGCCCTTCGCAAAATGGCGAAAGAGGCATTAGTAAAAGGAGCAATCCTTCGCGTCTACACCGTGAATGATGTTGAGAATGCGATTGCTTTGCAGAAAATTGGTATACATGCGATTTTTACTGATTATCCAGAGAAAATGTTGCTAGCGGTCGGTAAAGGCTCTTGAAAAAGGGTTTTAGCGATAAGAATAAAAGGGAATCTCCAGTGATATGGAGATTCCCTTTCGCATTTGTGCAAATAGTTCTAGTATGCTTCTTCAATCGTAAAGAAATATTGATTGCCTAAAGAGTCTGTATATAGCAACCCGTAAGTGTTCACAGAGGCAACAGGGAACTTGGTATAGACTAAATTATTGATGCCATTTTTTAAGTTATATTCTTTTTCGTCGATTAAGTCGTTGTTGGAATCCCATACAAATAATTCAACTTTTACAGGAGCCTTTACAACCAGTGTCAATTTTAGATGCGTGTAGTAGGTAGAATAATTATCTGATGAAGAAAAAGTGTACTTGTGATCCACCAGCCAAATCGGTAGGTCATCATTTGTGATTTTTCCCAATACTGTTTGTTCGTTGCCTGAAGTATTGATGACTTTTATTTTATATATTAATTCATCTGAATAGACCAGATCACCATTGTCATCATAACCATCCCATATAAAATGATTAATTCCTTTGTCAGTTTTCTTGTCACTAATAATAGTCCGTATCTTGGCATTGCCGTCATAAATTTCTATTGTGACATTTGCTTGTTGAGATAACTTATAGAAGATTTCTGCTGTATCGTCATCAATAAACTGAACAACAGTAGGATATTGAATTTCAATTTGCGTTAAAGCAATATTCATAATTCCTTTGTATGTCTGGGATAAGTTATATGCATCCACAATTGAAATTTTATAAGAGTACTGTCCGTCTGGAAGGATTGTTCCAGACTGGTCTTTTCCATCCCAAACGAATGATTGATTTCCTTGGGATTTGGGAACATTCTGCTCAATCGTGCTTACCAAATTATCATTCTTGAATAGTTGAATGGTGACAATGCCGGGCTTGCTTAGTTTATATGAAAAAGATTGTTTTCCGTCACTTGTAAAAAAGTAACTTGCAGCGCCTTCAATAACGGGCTGATTCCAATCCTGAAAGGCGAAAGTAGTGGATTTCAAAGAAGCTTTATTTCCAGCACTGTCAAGAAGCTCGATTAATAAGTGGTAGTTTCCTTCAGCTACAAACTCTGAATTGTCATTTTTTCCATCCCAACTTAATGAATATGCTCCTTTTTTAATGGATTTCTCAGTATCAATTTTTCTGACTTTAACTCCCATATCATTTGCAACATAAGTGGTTAAAAATACGGTTTCACTCACATCGATTTTGCCCATATTCAGCAAAGACCCATTTAACTTCATCAGTTCCGAAGACAAAGCTATTTTTGCTGTTGGAATTATTGTGTCCACGGTGATGCTGAACTTGCGAGAGGTGCCTTTTATTTTGTTGGCATCAACCAGTGACATTTCGAGGCTGTAAACTCCATCTTTTACTTGGTTACCTTCGCTGTCTTTCCCATTCCACTGAACAGTCCTTTGACCTCTTGAAACAGAGGAATTGTTTAAGATGGACTTAATGATCTTATTATTTTTATCTTTAATAAAGGCAGTAACTTTAGCATTCTTATTCAATTCGTAGGGAACAGTTAATTTTCCAGTAACAGTTGGGGAATAGTTGACTGATCCAGATAAATTAATAGATGGAACTATTTTATCAATTACTTTCAAAGTAGCAGATAAATGAAGGTTTTCTCCATTGCCGCTCACTGCAGCTATTATTTTATAAGTACCGGTGGAAGCATACATGCCATTATCCATTCTTCCATCCCATGATGCCGAAAACTTGCCCCCGGACCAATCCTTATAGGAAACGAATTTTTTGATGGTGGTGCCTTTCGAGTTCTGAAGATACAACGAGATTTTTGAACCTTTAACACCTTCAAATGAAAAAGCAGTCTTATTTGATCCATTCATCGTAAATTTTGTAGAGGATAATTTGAGATTTGATATGGCTGAAGTAGTGAATTGAAGTGCCCGATATGCATCAACGCGACCATATCCATAAAAATCGTCCCAGCCTCTATGGTATAAATCGACTGAAGACTTAGTAAGGATTTTTTCTAGCTGATCAGAGGTTAACAAAGGATTTTTAGAAAGAACCAAAGCAGCAACTCCTGAAACAACGGGGGCCGCCATAGACGTCCCGTCCAATGCTCCATATTTACTTCCGGAAAGAGAAGAAAAAATACCTTCGCCAGGGGCAGCTAAATCAATGTAACTTCCATAATTTGAGAACTCGGTAATTTCGTCATTCGAATCAGTGGCGCTAACCCCAATAACGCCATCAAGTGCAGCGGGATAACTCAATTCGTAACTTCTTTCATTACCTGCAGCAGCAATCATCAATACATCTTTAGCTTTTGCATATTGTGTGGCGTAATCCATTGCGTAGTTATAGCTCCCACCAAGACTCAAATTGATGATATCAGCATGGTGGTCAGCGGCATAAATAATGGCTTCACCAACATCATAGCTACTCGCGGAATCCCCTGTAAAAACATTGATTGGCATGATTTTAATATTCGGGGCGACTCCGGCACCTCCCGAATTATTGAAGGATGCCGCTATAATGCCTGCAACATGTGTTGCATGGTCTCGGGAATAAAAGGAGGTTCCTCCGGTTACTGCATTATAAGGAGAGACAAATTTTCCTTTTAAATCAGGATGATTTGTTTGAACACCTTGATCAATTACAGCAACAATAACTCCAGAACTTCCTTTTGTTTGATCCCAAGCACTGGAGGCATGAATTTTCTTTAAATGCCATTGTTTTGAATACGATGGATCCTTTGGTCTAAACGTATTTTCCAATTGATAGTTTGGTTCAACAAATTCGACTTGTTTATGTTTCAATAATTCCTTCGCCACTGCGGATAAATCAGAGCTCTTTGGTGTTGAAACCAGGGCGAACTTTCCATTTACTTGTATCGAAAGTTCTTTTGCATTTACGGAGTCCAGAATTTGTTTCCTTTCGCTCCCTGTAGCTGAAGCTTTGAAGGTTACAATTAATTGATTACTATAAAAGTCCTTGGAATCATCAAATAATGCCTCAATGTTGAATTTAGAAATTTTCGGTTCTACTTTTATTTCTTCAGCTCCGGCAAATTGTGTAGGCAGCCAAAAGAATATGTACGCAAATAAGAAAATCTTTAATTGTTTCTTAATATTCATCCTCCTTTAGATGAATTATTTTATGCTTAAGGACATGAGCCAATGTGGCATCAAAGTGAAAAGAAATGTTTTTATTAACAAAAATAAAAAAGCACCATCAGCAAGAATTTCCTAAATAGGAAAAATGCTTGGATAGTGCAAAACATATATATTTCTTCTTGTACCATTATTGAGGAACAGAAGTGCTCTCCACTTTACTAATTACCACTTAGCTTTGTGTTCATCGATACTTCCTAGCAATTGTGTGATAGGTAGGCGAGAGCCATCGTCCAAATAAACGAAGCCGTGATAGTAACCGACTAATTGATGGATTTCTGATGTGACGAGACGAGCGTTTATCTTCGCTTCACGTTTGAAAAATGGGGTAAACGTCAAATCGACATCACGTGAAAATTTCGACCGGATATGCCAAGGTTTCATATAATTGGTATCATCATAAGAAAAAATGACATCTTCTGAGATTTTTGACATGTGACCATCGACAAATACTGCGTTTTCCGTCATACCTGTTCCATCTGTCCATTTTCCGCCTAAGTTAAGGCCGATGCGTTGTTTGCCGACACGTTGAGAGGCCATCGCCCAGTTCCACGAAGCTTTTCTTGACCAAACGCCGCGACCATAATCCAGCACGGCATAGCTATCTTCAGGATTAAATGAATAACGCTTGTCCCCAATTTTCACAAAACCGCGCGTCGGTAGAGTATGATGCTTGGCCGTATATTGAAAGAGTTGACGATTCCACGGAATGACAACATTCAAAGTATCGTCATTTTCAGGATGCTCAATATGTAAATCCGCATGGAGCAAATCACCATCAAAGTCGGGAATGGTAACCGTCATATGCGTTTCATTTTGCATATGGAACAACTGAACACTCATTTCATTATTTGAAAATTTCACAGTTTCAAGTACTTGATTCGGCATTTGTACACGTTGACCCAATGGAATCGTAATAGTCTTCTCAAAAAAGCGTTGAGTTTCATAATCAAGGAAATATACACAACAAACCGCTGCGTAATCCAAATGGCGAATGCTTGCTGAAAATAAAATATCTTCACCATACACACACCAGTAATTCCATTTTTTCTTGCGCATAAAATGTCCGGATAAATTACTATCGATTAACGGTTTTCGGGAAAAACCTATTGCTGCAGGGTTCAAATTTCCTTTGGAATCGCATAATGCAATGGGCGTAATAATTTCACGCTCTGCATGTTGTTGCACTTTTTGCATTTCGCCACCCTCTCGCCTCTTGTATCAACTAACTATCATGCTATATACTAATTATTGTACCAAATATTTTGATAAAGGGGTATTAGCTCAGCTGGGAGAGCGTCACGCTGGCAGTGTGAAGGTCGTCGGTTCGAACCCGATATACTCCATCTATAAAAACCACTCATATCAATGGATTGAGTGGTTTTTGTTTTGTTAAAATAACAACATATTGAAATTATTGTGGGGCTGTATTATTGATTTTGTAATCATAATAAGCTGTATTTTTATTGAAATGGTAAAAAAATTAATATATGGACGTACTTAATCGAATCAGATTTAGTAAGTCTTTTTTGTTGTTCATTTCAGAACTGTAGCTATTATACGTAATTATCTGAAAAATCTCTTTATGATGTAAGTTTCTTACAGTAAAATGTAGATATTACCTTTTTGAAATTTTAATTCAGTGGCTCAATGGAGGGGAATATGAAGGAAACTAGCGGACCATTTAAATTGACCAAAATCCAAAAAGTATTGTTAATACTCACTTTTTTATCTGTCGTGGGAATTATCCTGTACGCTATTTATGGACAAGAAGCACCTATCATAAAAAAAGACGGAACCATTACGGAAAAAACGACTGAAGATGGCGGGAAAATTATTGAAGTTAAAGAAGTGAGAGATATGCCAGTGGAAGAAGAATTTCCGATGGATATGCCTGACTTTCAAGTCGGCCAAGTGATTCATCAAATGAGTCATCAGAAAATCGAGGCTGAGGAAAAGTGGGGGTTCCTCCCTCTAACCGCTGAAAGAGTGGCAAGGTTAAAAAAAGTTGTAGAAAATGGTGATTATCAAAATAAAAGCCGTTATTTAAGTATTCTTAATCGATGGGCGGAAAATGATTTCACACAAATAGATAAAGATCACAATACAATTTGGACTATGCAGGGAGGGACTGTCGGCAGGGCTACGGGAATTCTCAGTTATGAAGAAGAAAAACAATTTATTGAAAAATATTACGAATAAAAAAGGCACTCACTTTCGTGAATGCCTTTTCTAAGTGGATGTTAACTGGAAATCGGCAATGATAAAGTGACTTGGGTACCAGCGCCTTTACTTTCAATGGTTACTTTTCCATGATGATGTTCAATGACTTTGTAGGTTAGCATTAAGCCAAGTCCGAACCCTTTTTCATTGTTGGCATAAAAAGGCTTGCCTAACGGCTGACACCGAGCTTCTGAAATTCCATGGCCAAAACAATCACTTTCAATTCAATCCGATATTTAATAGCTGAATAAGATATCATTTTAAGCCTAAGAAAAAGGGTTTATTATATGTGATGGGGAAATAAGAGGATTATTTTGTTAAAAACGGACATATATAGAAAAGGGTTAGTGAAATCCAGTGAGTGAAATGGTACATTAGTGTAACAGTGAAAGATGGATGATGTGCCTATTCATTCACTGTAAAAAGAATGAAATGAAAGCGGGCGGACAACATAGAGTTTTTTGCATTTTCATTAGAAGAGATCCCATTTGTGCTCATTACATTGGTAATTGCTTTTACATTGCATGAATTTATGCATGCTTGGATGGCTTCAGTATTTGGAGACGATACGGCAAAAAGACAGGGAAGGGTAACTCTTAATCCACTAAAACACTTGGATATCGCTGGTACACTTTTGATTTTTATAGCGGGGTTTGGTTGGGCAAAACCTGTTCCAGTTAATGCTGCTTATTTCGCAACGAGACGTATACAATCCATCATTGTTAGTTTGGTTGGCCCTCTCAGTAACTTTGTCCTGGCGTTTATTGGGTTTAGCATTTTTTACTTTTCTCCTCAAAATCAAACAATGGATGAATTTCTAAATGTTTTTGTCATGTTGAATGTAGTGTTAGGCGTATTTAATCTGTTACCACTACCACCATTGGACGGGTATCGAATCATTTCCAGTTTATTTCCTGCTAAAATTCAAGAGAAACTTGTGCCCTTAGAAGCTTACGGCTCCATTTTGTTTTTAATTGTGGTACTGACACCGATTGGGGATAGTACACTGTTTCCATTCATCGGAAACAGTATAGATATGGTAATGAATTTGTTCTATTCTATTTATGAATGATAATCGGAAGGCCACTCTCGTAATATAAGAGTGGTTTTTTGTTGCTTCAGAAAAGCTTCTAATGGGGTAAAACTAAGGGGAGAGGGGAATGAAAATAAGCGCATATAGACTGCCGCTCATCGTCACATAACTAACGGGAATACCTTACAGAATGATAAATGGAATGGCAAAAATAGCGAGTGCGAGTCTGAATCCATTGCGAAGAATGATGGATAGTCACAGTCTTCCATGTCCAATCGACACGATGCTACCAAATACGATTCTTCTCAACTATATTCCTCTCCAATCTTCTATTTCTTTCGTTTTATACATACTCTCTCCGTAAGGAGGGATTTCTATATACAACCGTCAAGCAGCAGTGGATTATGCAAATACATGGTGGAACTCCAATAATCCAGCTTATCCTGTATTTGATGTCGATTGCACGAATTACATTTCACAGTGCTTGCGTGCAGGAGGAGCGCCAATGCGTGGCTATCCAAACCGTAATAAAGGGTGGTGGATTAGAGGAGGCACGTGGAGCTTCAGCTGGAGTACCTCACATGCACTCCGATGGTATTTGGAAACATCCAGAACCGGTTTACAGGCAGTAAAAGTAGCAAGCGCATGGGAGTTGAAACTTGGAGATGTAATCAGTTACGATTTCCAGGGTGACGGCAGATTTGATCACACGACCATCGTGACGGGCTTCAATGAAAACGGTGAGCCACTTGTCAATGCACATACGGTTTTCGCACGCCAAAGGAATTGGCGCTATACAACGTCACCGGCTTATTCAGATGATACGAGGTATATTTTCTTTCATATTAAAGATTCGTTCACATGAAAAAACCCTTGGATTTTCCAAGGGTTTTTCTACTCTTTTACATTTTGCTATGTCTAGCTACAAGCACCAATCTGTTCCTGCGGTTACTCGTAGCAAAGGCACCCTTGCTTCCAGCGCCTGAGACAGACTAAAATTTCGCTTTTCTATTCAGCTGGTACGTGCCATAATATAGCGATTGTACCTTCACCAGCATGAACTGCCAGGACCGAACTGATGGCACCTACGCGAACTTCCAAGCCGGGTACTTTCTCTTGAATCAGGTTTTTTAATGCTTCCGCTTGCTCCGCAACATTGCCATGCATCAAGTCAATCGAACGTACGTTATCCTGTTCATAAGCGGCAACGGCTTTATCGACTAAGTAGTTGAGCGCTTTCTTTTGGGAACGAACTTTATCAAACGCTTTCAATTCACCTTCTGCAGTAATTTGGATGATCGGTTTTACTTGCAATAAGCTTCCCAAGAAAAATTGAACGCCATTCATGCGTCCGCCTTTATATAGTTGGTTCAAGTTTCCTATTAAAATATAATTGCGCAAGTTTTTCACTTCGTTACGAAGTTGTGCTGCAATTTCTTCCAGTTTCATTCCACGTTCTTGCAAAACGATTCCGCGTTCTACAAGTTTGGTAATGCCTGTAGAAAGAGCAAGAGAGTCAACGCATTCCATATGGACTTCTGCAATTTCTGCACCTGTTTTGGATGAAGATATCGTTCCGCTCAATTTCGCTGATACATGCACAGCCAGAATAGCTTCATAGTTTTCACTAATTTGTTCATAGAGTTTGGCAAATTCACCTGCAGCTGGTTGTGAAGTCTTTGGGAATTCTTCTGCATTCCGAATACGATCATAAAGTTCATCCGAAGTTAAATCAATTCCATCCGCATATTGTTCCTGTCCAAAATGGATGGCTAATGGTACAACATGTACATCGGGGTGGGCAGCAAGTGTATCGCTGATATAAGCGGTACTATCCACAACCCATGCAATTGGTTTTTTTGACATCTAGTAAACACCCTATCTTTAATTAAAAATTTCGACTATTTATTAATATAACATGAAAAGTATTTTCTCGCGATGGTGTATGGTTTAAACAGAAATAAAGCTATTCACTTCATAATGTTACGAGCGTTTCCATTTTTGTTCATCCAAAGATTGTTTGATGTCAAAGCGATGTCGATACATTATGAGAAGTATGGCAAGTACGATTGGCCATGCGTTTTGAAGTTCATTTAAATAGAGTACTGATCCAATATACGCAAAATAAGCTATAATCATGCTCAGTGTTGCACTTCGAATGATCGGAAACACCAGTAAAAAGACAACAATGAACGTCAATGCAAATAATAGATTGAATGTCAGGCCAATTCCGACGAAAGTGGCAATGCCTTTTCCGCCTCTACCTTTCAACCAAAAAGGAAAGATATGTCCGCATATGACCAACAGACCACCCATTGCCACTGCCCATTCGGCAAAGCCGAAATAGTTTCCTGCAAAGATTACCAATACACCTTTCAAGGCATCACCTAAAAAAGTGAGCAGAAATGCGAAATTGCCAATCACGGCTCCTGCATTGCGCGCTCCTAAATTACCGCTTCTGTAGTGGCGTAAATCGGTTTTATACAATTTCCCTACCCACCAGGCGGTCAGAATATTGCCCACTAAATAGCTGGCCAAGAAATAAATGATCATGCGAACACCCCGAAAATGCTTTCTTTCTATTATGAAGGAAAAGCAGGGTTTGGGAAATAACAATTAAAATAGGGAGGACCAATAAAGATTGTGATTTTGTTCCTAAACCGTGCACCTTCATATTTTCCCAAAACAAAAAAGCCTACGTCTTGTCGCAGGCCTCAAATTCGCATTCTTCATGAAATGGAACTGTCTTGCTCATCGTCAGTCTCATACACTTTCTCCGGCATATTTAGCACGAATATCCAAGAATGTATCGATGTTTTGGAAAAACAAATCAACCAATTTCGGATCGAAATGTTTCCCGCGTTGTTCCATTATATAATTTAATATTTTAGCAATGGGCCATGCTCGTTTGTAAACCCTTCACTTGATAAGGCATCGAAGACATCAGCGATCGCCGTGATTCTTCCGTAAATATGAATCTCGTTTTCTTTCAATCCGTTCGGATACCCACTTCCATCCCATTTTTATCTGGAATGACAACTCGGTCTATCCCATGTGCTACAATAGTCTGTAGTTGATGATTTTTAAAATTGTAGAGCCAAACCGTGCAACGATCTGTTCCTTTATTGGTTCATTCTGTCGTTTTATAATGTCTGTAACTGCTGTTGCACACTTAGGAGTTGGTTTGTTGCTAATGGGTGCAATCACTCTACTGTTCTTAAGTCATTTATTTTTGGACAGTCGTATATTTGTTGCATGGTGGGTTAAACAAATCATGAGAACAGAAGGCCAGGAAGCCAAGTGGCTCAGCATTATGGTCGATCAGATTTTCCACGTAATTTTTTAGGTGATATCGCACACTTTTGGTTTTAACTATTTAGCGAAAAGGGGAACTTACACACATGAATGAACAATCTTTATCAGTACGCGAAGCAATACTTCAACGTCGCTCGGTCAAAAATTTCAACGGACAACCTGTGGAACGCGAAACATTAATGACAGTTTTGGATGAAGCTAAATGGGCACCAAATCACGGAAATCGTGAGCCTTGGAGATTGGTTGTCGCTTGTGGGAAAGAATTGAATGAACTACATACAGTGTTGCGAGAGTTTGGCGTAACAAAATGGAAAGATCTTTCTGAAGACGAGTTAACGAAACAAATGAAGAAATTCACTAGCCCAGGGGCATATGCATTTGTCATTGTTAATGAAGACGTCCGTCAAAAAGAACGGTTGGAAGACTATGCAGCTACAAGTTGTTATATCCAAAATGCTCAACTGCTTGCTTGGGATTTGGGAATCGGTTCATGTTGGAAAACTCCGCCATTCATTGATGCTCCAAAATTCCGTGAAGCACTAGGGGTTAAACAAGGTGAGCGCATCATCAGCATGTTGCAGTTTGGATATTTCGATGAAATGCCAAAAGCAAGACCACGCAAAGATGTTGAGGAATTCATTACATTTTTCGGTACAAACAACTAAAAACTAAAAAAATCCCGGTTCTTCGCAGTGATTGCGAGAACCGGGATTTTCTTATGGTCTTATTTCTTCAAATCTTGTGCAGTGAATTGTGCAATTTCATGATAGTAATCGCCAATTACTCGTAGACCTTGATCGAAATTTTCCAAATGGAAATGCTCATTTGGTGCATGGAAATTTTCAGAAGCAAGGCCGAAGCCCATAAGAACTACTGGTAATCCTAGAATTTCATCAAAAGCAGCGACAATCGGAATTGAGCCTCCACCACGGACATAAGCAGTTGGCACATTATATACTTTTTCGTATGAACGGCCAGCTGCTTGAATCGCCGGATGGTCGAAAGGTGTGATAAATGGTTTTCCTTTATCAAACTCCGTAACTTCAACTGTTACCCCAACAGGTTTATGCTTTTCAATATGTGCCGTTAATTTCTCAACGATTTCATCAGGATCTTGATCGGGAACCAAACGACATGTAATTTTGGCTCCTGCTTCTGCAGGAAGTACCGTCTTAATCCCTTCACCAGAGAATCCACCGAAAACGCCATTGATTTCCAAAGTAGGACGCACCCACGTACGTTCTAAATGTGTAAATCCTTTTTCACCAAATAAGGCATCCACACCAAGTTCTTCTTTTAAAGCTTCTTCATTAAAGTCCAGTTCTGCATAGGCAGCACGTTCCTCATCTGTTATTGCGCGAACGTTATCATAGAAGCCCTCTACTAGAATCGTTCCTTCTGCATCACGGAAAGAATCCAGCACTTCGACCAGTGCGTGAATTGCATTTTGTACGCCGCCCCCGTATAGACCGGAATGAAGGTCACTTTTCGCACCTTTCACTTCAATCTGAACACCTGTTAAGCCGCGCAAGCCGTAGCAAACAGCTGGTTTACCTGGTCCTTGCATACCTGTGTCTGAAATGACAATAATATCGGCCGCAAGTTTTTCAGTATTTGCCAAGACATATTCAGGTAAATTCGGGCTACCGATTTCTTCTTCACCTTCGATACAGAATTTCACATTCACAGGAAGAGTACCTTCAGTTTGCATCAATGCTTCCACGGCTTTAACATGCATGTATACTTGTCCTTTATCATCACTTGCGCCGCGTGCAAAAAGTTTATTGTCACGAACTTGAGGATTGAAAGGTTCGGATTCCCACAAGTTTAAAGGGTCAACTGGTTGTACGTCATAATGTCCATAAATCAAAAGAGTCGGCTTCCCCTCTGCATGCAGCCAATCTGCATATACAACAGGATGCCCCTTGGTTTCATCGATTGAAACATTTTCCAGACCTACTGATTTCATTGATTCAGCTAACCATTCTGCAGCAGTTTTCATGTCATCTTTGTGATCAGATAATGCACTAATACTTGGAATGCGCAGAAACTGTTTTAATTCGTCTAAATGCTCTTCACGCTTCGTTTCAAAATATGTGTTCAATGATTGTAAATGACTCAATGGGAATCCCTCTTTTCACAAAATTTCGAGAATGGAAATAGTATATCATATTCTATTGATAGTTATATATATTGGAAATGAGACATGGGATTTCGGAATATGCTATGATAAGGCTACTAAAAATTGAGCGAAACTTTTGACTCATATAGGAGGAAACACGGTTAATGGAATTTATAGGTTTAGCCATTAGTTTAATGTTGTCGTTTTTCTTTTCAGGTAGTGAAACGGCACTCACAGCAGTAAATAGGATGAAGGTCCAGCTTCGTGCAGAACAAGGTGACAGAATGTCGCAAAAACTTCTCTTGTTAATCGCGAAACCGGACCGCATGATAACAACGATTCTAATCGGGAATAATATCGTAAATATAGCAATGCCGACGATCTTAACATTAATTGCAATTAATTATGACTGGGATATTGCGCTTGCAACTGCCATCTTGACGATCATTATCATCATTTTTGGAGAAGTGCTACCTAAAACGATTGCAGTTACATTCTCAGATCGAATTGCTTATATTGTTGCACCATTTATTGCAATTCTCGTTCAAATTTTACGCCCCCTGACGTTTTTGATTGCGAAGTTTACCAATGTATTCATTCGCGTTATCTCTAAAGGTGCTGTAAAAGAAGCGACTCTTACCAAAGAAGAACTGCGTTCGATGGTTGATATCGCATCAACAGAAGGAACTTTCGAAGAAGAAGAATCTGAACGTTTAAAAGGCGTTTTGGATTTTCCACATAAAGATGTACAAGATGTATTGGAAACCCACCGCACGGAAATCGTCGGGATTCCAACAAATGCTACATACGAGGAAGTACGCGACGTCATTTTGGAACATTATTACACGCGATACCCTGTATACGAAGAGAGTATGGATCACATCGTTGGCATGTTCTATTCGAAAACATTGATTGAATGGTCAATGGACCCAACAATGGAACTCCACGAATTAATTGACCGTGAACCCTTGTTCGTCGTTCAAACAGTAAGCGTCGAAAAAGTCTTCAAGCAAATGCTAGCGAAGAAAAAACATATGGCAATCGTTCTTGATGAATACGGCGGGACACTCGGTATCATCACACATGAAGATATCATTGAAGAAATGATTGGTCAGGAAATCGAAGATGAATCTGACGAAGATGAAGATATTTTAGTATATGAAATGACGGAAGACCGTCTCATCTGTCATGGGCGTTTGGAAATCGAAGACGTGAATGAAATGTTTAAAGTTGATATTCCAAATGACCACGATACGATTGGTGGATTCGTCCTTCAACAATTGGGGCATATGCCGGATAACGGAGAACAGTTCACATACGAAAATCTTCACTTTGAAGTAAACGAAATGGACTGGAACCGAATTTTGCAATTAACAATTACAATTAAAGAAAAAGATGAAGTGCTGGATGACGAATAGTCATTCAGCACTTTTTTTGTCTAACGTTAAGTTTAGTATGTTGTCTCGTGATCTTACGTTGAACCGCTAAGATGACACATATGTTTTTCTTCAATGTCTTGTTTCTCAGGTCAGACCGCATCTCCGCTTGGGCCAACAGGATATGGGCCATAAGGCGTTGCGAAATTTTGTGGAACTGTATTTTGCGACGAGGTAACCGCAGGCACACTAGGAAGTAGCTTCCATCCAAAGGCATTTGAAAACGAGTTTTCAATTCAGTTGCGACTGCGATTACTCGTCAAAGAGAGCTTGGTCCAATGTCGAAGTGATCTACGTAGCCTGCTCCACATTTCTGGCTTACACGTTTGTAAGAGTTTTGAAAGTGAATCCGATAGAGCGTAAGGTTTCTTTTTGGCAAAATAAAGACATCAGCAAGATATGAACGGAGGAAAAAACAAATGAACGGGCAATTGGAACAAGTGTATGAGGAATATAACCGCTATATATATCATTTATGTTTAAAGTTAACACGCAATCAAACAGAAGCAGAGGACTTGATGCAGGAAGTATGGGTTAAAGTCGTTCGCTACGAAGCTTATGTTAAAGATGTGGATCATGTAAAGGCCTGGTTGACGACCATTTGCATGAATACTTTCCGTGATCGTTACCGTAAAAATGTTCGCCGTAGCAAACATGTCATGAATCAACCCGACCAATTGGACGTTCCTATTATGGACTTGATCCCATGTGACACATTGACGGCAGAAGATTTAATGGAAAAACATGATTTATCTGAAATGGTTCAACAAAAAATTGGAGAATTGGATGGTATTTATAAAACGACAGTATTGTATTTTTATGTCCATCAATATTCACTCGTTGAAATTGCCGACTTGATGAAAGTGTCGATCGGGACCGTTAAATCTCGTCTTTTCCGTGCAAAACAACGCTTGAAAGAAATGATGATGGCAGATACAGCTGCTGTCGAATATATACCTGCCTAACGAAATCACAGTCCTTGCGACTGTGATTTTTTTGCGCATTATGGAGAGTGATGTTCTGCTTTCTCAACAAGTTAACTCGCCTAAGAGACGTGTTTGAGCGATAAACCTTTAAGTTTGATTGATAAATCTCCAGTTTGAGCGACAAATCGTCAGTTTGATCGATAAATACCTCAATCTGAGTGATAAATTTTACATAAGCCATACTTGCTATTGGAAAGCGTCTCAATATTTAAGTCTACTAGGGAATGAAACGAACTCATCTCTCAACCAGGAGCGTAGCGTAAACAAAACAATTTCAATGCATTTGAGTACCAAGTGCAAAAATATATATTCTAATACATCCCAAGTGCGGTTTGTTAAAATTCCAAGAAGGGAATAACGTAGTAAAACACTTGCACGATTCAAGGGGGAAAGGCGTATGGACAACAAGCCGCGCAAACAATGGAGCAAGCGTAAACGAATTATTATAGGTTCGTTGGGCGTATTTGCTCTGATATATATTGCTGCAATCATGTGGCACACGTTTAAACCACTGCCAAAAGGAATTTCATATGCAGGGGAGTTACACAAAACGGACAATATCGAAATGATTACGGATTTAACTTATGCACAAGATCAAAAAGGTAAAGGCATAGTTCATGAAAATCAAATTTTTGATGAAGTATACACCATGATTGAAGATGCCGAAGAATTTGTTGTGGTCGACTTTTTTCTATTCGATGGCTACTACGATGAGAACGAAGATTTCCCTAAAATTGCAGATACATTATCCATGACAATAGCGAACAAAAAGAAAGAAAATCCAAACATGCCGATTGTGTTTATTACCGATCCCCTTAATCGAGGATATGGCTCTTATGAGAATGAGTGGTTTAAAAAAATGCGCGATGCGGGAGTCGAAGTTGTCTATACTGATTTAGATTCTTTACGCGATTCCACACCTATTTATTCAGGTATTTACCGCACGATGTTCCAATGGTTTGATATTGGGGGCAAAGGGTGGATTGACAATGCAATGGCAAGTGATGCACCTAAAATGACGATTGCATCCTATATGACCCTTTTGAACGTAAAGGCCAATCATCGAAAAGCAGTGATAACAGATAAGGAAGCGATGGTCACTTCATCGAATCCACATGATGCAAGTGGATTCAACGGCAATATTGCCTTAAAAGTAACTGGTCCCGTGCTCAACGATATGTTGGAAGCAGAGGAAGCCGTATCACTCTATTCGGGAGGTCCAGAACTTCCTCGAGTTGACGTAAAAGAAAGTGAAGGGCAATATGAAGTTCAATATGTTACAGAGAAAAAGATATTGGATGCATTACTTAAAGATTTGTCCGATACGAAAGAAGGCGACAAAATATGGCTAGGCATGTTCTTCATTGCCAAACGCGATATCGTGAATGCGCTCGTTGATGCGGCCAACCGTGGAGTGGAAATCAATATGGTTCTGGATCCGAATCAAAATTCATTTGGGCAGGAGAAGTCGGGACTACCCAATCGTCCTGTGGTACAGGAACTGGTGGAAGATACTAAAGGGAAGATTAATGTTCGTTGGTACAACACCGTAATTGGACAGTATCACACGAAAGCGATCTGGATTCAGACAGATGAACATACGATTATTTCAAATGGCTCCGCAAACTATACGGAACGTACATTGGATAATTACAATCTTGAAAATAATTTACGTGTCATCGCACCTAATGACAGCGAGCTCGCAGTTGAAATGGAGGCCTATTTTGATCGCCTCTGGAACAATAAAGATGCTATGTACACGCTCGACATGGAAGAATTCCAAGATGAATTCACATGGTGGCAACGATGGATTTATTCATTCCAGGAAGCAATCAAAGTAACGACATATTGATGTGAGGAAATCCTACGATTATGCGTAGGTTTTTTCTTTTTGTTCCCAAGCGTAACACCCACAGATACATGCCAACTGACACAATTTCAAGCACGTCAGAATGTGCATATATAGCGAAATGTAGATAAGTTCGTGCGAATTCTAGATAAGTTCAGGTGAATCCGAGATAACACTTCGGAAAATGGAGATAACCCACAGGGAAATGCAGATAACGACCCGCGAAATCTATATTACCCCATAACACAATAAAAAAAGACCGCTGAACTTCAGCGATCTTTCTGTTTATTTGTTTGAATCGTCTACGTGCACGCCCGTTTGGAACCAGTCTTCCACGTTCCAAATTTTCGTAACTAAACCTTCATAGAAGTCAGGTTCATGGCTTACTAATACGATGGTGCCTTTGTATTCGCTCATCGCACGTTTCAATTCTTCTTTTGCATGAATATCCAAATGGTTCGTCGGCTCATCGAAAAGCAACCAGTTGCTTTCTTCCATCATGAGCTTACATAGGCGGACTTTCGCTTGTTCGCCACCACTCAAGCTGTTCATCGGACGAGAAATGTGTTCATTTTTCAAACCAGTACGCGCTAATGCTGCGCGCACTTGGCTTTGTTCCATACTCGGATAGGTTTTCCAAATCTCTTCAATCGGCGTTACATTGTCCGCTCTTACTTCTTGTTCAAAGTAAGAAATATTTAAGAAATCGCCACGTCTAACGCTTCCGCCGAGTGGATTCACTTTACCAAGCATCGTTTTAAGCAATGTCGATTTACCGACACCGTTCATCCCGACAAGGGCAATTTTTTCACCGCGTTCAATTGAGAAAGACAATGGCGGCAATAATGGCTTGTCATACCCAATCAATAAGTTTTCAGCTTCCACTACGTAGCGACTAGGGCTGCGGGATTCTTTGAAACCGAATTGAGGTTTCGCAGCAGTTTCCGGACGATCGATTCGCTCAATGCGGTCAAGTTGCTTCTGGCGGGACTTGGCACGGCCAGTTGTTGAATAGCGTGCTTTATTTTTTGCAATAAAGTCTTCTTGCTTTTTAATGAAGTCCTGTTGTTTTTCATAAGCGTCGATATGTTGGCGTTTATTGATTTCTGCAAGCTCAAGGAATTTTTCATAAGATGCCGTGAAGCGGGACAGCTTAGAGAATTCCAGTTGGAAAATGACATCAACGATTCCGTTCATAAATTCCGTATCATGCGAAATAAGCAGGAAGCAATGAGGATAATTCTTTAGATAATTCGTTAACCAGCCAATATGTTCTTCATCTAGATAGTTGGTAGGCTCATCCAGCAACAATACTTTTGGTTTTTCAAGAAGTAGTTTTGCCAACAATACTTTCGTTCTTTGGCCACCTGAAAGAGCGGAGACAGGACGGTCCAATCCAATCGCATCAAGACCAAGACCACGTGCGATTTCTTCTATTTTCATATCAAGCGTATAGAAGTCACCTGCATCAAGTGCATCTTGGATGTCCGCCATTTGCTCAAGTAAATCTTCCAATTCCTCAGGTGTTGCTTCACCCATTTTGCTAGTGATTTCATTCATTTCCGCTTCTTTTTTGTAAAGCGGCAAGAACGCGTCACGCAAAGTATCGCGCATCGAACGACCTTGTTCCAAACGAGTGTGCTGATCCAAATATCCGTAGTGGGTACCAGGTAACCATTCCACACGACCAGAATCATAGATGGTTTCGCCCGTAATGATGCTCATCAATGTAGATTTTCCTACACCGTTTGCACCAACCAGTCCAACATGTTCGCCTTCAATTAGGCGGAATGATACGTCTTTAAATAGTGTGCGGTCACCAAATGAGTGACCGAGATTTTCAACTGTCAATAATGCCATGATTCCATTCCTCCATAAAGAAAGCTCGCCGGCGTGTTACAGCGCCGCGAGCTTTTTGTTTAGTTCTGCGAGTTGTACTTCCATATTAGCTAAACGTTGCTCGGCTTTTTCGACCATGCCAGGGTGTCCAGTTGACTCCAGCTTCTCCATGTCGCCTTGCAAACGTATATAATCCATTTTCAGTTCGGCAATTTGTGCTTGAATTTCTTGTGAAGTCATGTAAGAGAAACTCCTCTTTTTTCACCTATTGTATCACATGAATAGCTTATCTGGTGATTTCTCGTGCTTCTTCTTGGATGATTTTTTCTAAAAATTGTTGCATGTTCGCATTGTTTAAATGCATTTTTAAGCCCAACTGTTTTTTAATTGCCCGTACGCTTCTATTAGGATGGAGAATTGTCTCCATCACGGCGTTTTGCAAATGGGATTGTTTCAATTTGCGTCCCAGACCTAAATAAATGAAACCATTTCCTTCCTTCGGGAAAGCATGCTGCGCTTCTTTTTCATCTTCTGCGATGACAATGCATGGTTTACCAATTACTGCGACGTGGTAAGGAGTGAAGCTAGCATCACAAATAACCAAATCGGATTCGCTGATCAGTTGGATTGGATCATCACATTCTACAATACGTGTTTGTTTTCGTCCCAATGCCATCAGTTTCAAATCATCGCGACTGTGTCGGTAACTCGAATGTAGGGCGACTGTAATGGCAAGTGGGATTTGTAAATGCAGCAAATGACGAAGTGTACGGTAAGACAAGTTATCTGCATCTTCATCTGCAAATGTCACAACGACGTGGGGAAGAGGCAGTGCTGATGCATGCTTTAGGCCGGAATTCGCGTATGGCTCCAATTCGTCAGGCACCACAAAACCTGTGGATCCTATCACATAATGGGAAGGAACTGGCTCACGGTCTTCGCGGTACAAAGATTGAACTACATGAGTTGCAGCTTTTCCGCCTTCTCCAAAGTCGTCAAAATGCAGGGTAATCGGAACATGCGAAGCGTACATTTTTCCTTCATCAATATCTGTATCATAGCCATCGGTAATAACCATATCAGGCTGGTGTTCAATCAATAACTTCTTCAAATCAGCGATTCTTGCATATGAGAGAGGGGCAAAGCCCTGTTGATCGAGGGTACGAAGAACCACTGTTTGTTTTTCAGGGGCTGCAAAAAGAATGCGATGAGAAGCCAGTAACTTCGCAATGTGGACACACCTCGTGACAGGATAGCCAGCCCGTCCAATCGTAAATAAAATGGTTTTTTGTTGAATTTGGTTGCTCATTTCATTCCCACCTTTCATCTTCTATTTAACGTATGGGAACTACAACCTCTGTATGAGTAAATATTAGAATTTGCAGGTGCGTATGGTAAACTCAAAACACTAGATTACAAGAATGGAGTGATGACATTGGAAAAAAGAGCTGCGATGATAGCAGGAGCTTCAGGACTTACAGGTTCACAACTCGTCAAGTTTCTTTGTGAAAACGAGACTTATGAAAAAGTCACGATTATTGTCAGGAATGCAATTTCCTTCAGCCATCCGAAGTTAGTCACGAAAGTCAAAAACCTGAATCAAGTGACCAAGGATGACTTTGTTGGGGTAGATGATTTCTTTTGCTGCTTAGGTACGACGATGAAAAAAGCGGGATCGAAAGAAGCATTTGAACAAGTGGATTTAATCGCACCCATCCAGATGGGCAAATTTGCACAATCACAAGGGGCAAAGCATATGCTGGTCATTTCGGCAATGGGGGCAAACCCTGAATCGAATGTCTATTACAACCGTGTAAAGGGAGCGATGGAAGATAAAGTTTCGATGCTTTCACTTCCGCACGTTTCCATTTTTAGACCGTCATTATTGACCGGGAATCGAGAAGAATTCCGTTTAGGGGAGCGCTTTGGAGAAATCACAATGACTCTGTTAAAACCGGCTTTTCTAGGTCCTTTGAAAAAATACCGTTCGATTGAAGCGAAGCAGGTGGCATTTGCCATGATGAAAATAGCTTTGCGGACACCTTCAAGAACTGTCGCTATTTATGATTCAGAAGCAATTGCACAAATTAAATAAAAAAAACGTCCACACGCTACTTGCGCGACTGTGAGGAAGAAACAGTGCTCCTGTACATCATGAAAGAATATGGGGAATTGGAATTTTACACCGACAAGAAAGAACTTCAATCCATTTCTGGTGATACAGCTGTGATTTTGATCCCGCCAACTAAGGAAATCGTAAAGGTGCAGTAACGGCTTGAAGCGGATTGTGCGACAGTCTCCGTCAAAAGAATGAACTTGTGTAGTTTCAGCACCCAGTGCTTAGGGCAAGGATTTTCTTTTTGATACAATGAGGATATAGGAAGTTCAAATTCCTTTTTGTACTTACATTAGAAAAGCGTTTGAAGGAGAATGGACATGAAAATTTTACTTATCGACGGGACCATTATTGGATCCAAAACAGGTGCGATTTTGGATCAAGTGAAAATATATATTGAACAATTGAATAGTGAGCTCGATCTTGAAATTATGAAGCTGGCCGATTTTGACCATCAATTTGTCGATGGTCGACCACTGGGTGAGTACAACGATGATATGCGTCGCCTCATTCGCGAGTTCGAAGAAGCGGATGGCTACGTGTTGGCAACACCGATTTTCCAAGGATCGATTCCAGGTGTTCTGAAAAATGCATTCGATATGCTGCATCCGCGAACAATGCGGTACAAACCGGTTTCAATTGTCGCCAATGGCGGAACGTTCCAGCATCACTTGGTCATCGAAAACCAATTGAAGCCCATCCTGGATTACTTCCGTTGCCTGGTGACGCCGAATTATGTGTACACGACAGGCAGTCATTTCGGTGAGGGCAATGTCATCATTGATGAAGATGTACATGATCGCTTACGTGAACTTGCTCGCGTATTTGTGCAGTACGTCGAAATGGGCAAACACTTATCAAAAGAAACAATTGACCAATCTTAAAAGACAGTTGCACCACTTTGCGAAATCCATGCGAAGTGGTTTTTTTTGTTGGGAATTAGTGGGTGAAAGGGAATGAGGTCTTTGCGAATGGGAATAAACCTATCGTGAAGAGGAATAAATCAAAATGTGAGGGATACCCCCCGAACTAAACAGCCACCACCGTTTTCCGTTATAATAGATGAATGTAAGAAAGGGGCGGACACATTGTCAAAATCAGTAGTACTTGCAGAAAAACCATCCGTAGCACGCGATATCGCCCGCGTCCTCGGTTGTCATAAAAAAGGGAACGGCTTTTTAGAAGGAACACAATACATTGTTACTTGGGCACTTGGCCATTTGGTCACGCATGCTGACCCTGAACAATACGATAACAGCTATAAAGAATGGAAACTAGAGGATTTGCCGATCTTGCCTCAGCCATTCAAGCTGGTGCCGATTAAACAAACGATGAAGCAATTTAATGCTGTTAAAGCACAACTGAACCGACCTGACGTTAAAGAAGTCATTATTGCGACTGACGCGGGACGTGAAGGGGAACTGGTTGCGCGTTGGATTTTAGAAAAAGCGAAAAGCCGTAAACCGGTGAAGCGCTTGTGGATTTCTTCGGTAACGGATCAAGCGATTCAAAAAGGATTCCGTGAACTGAAAGACGGCCGAGCCTATGAACATTTGTATGAAGCAGCAGTTGCACGAGCGGAAGCCGACTGGGTGGTTGGTATTAACGCAACCCGTGCACTAACAGTGAAATACAATGCGCAATTATCGACGGGACGAGTCCAAACCCCAACTCTCGCAATGATTGCAGCACGCGAAAAACAAATTCGCGACTTTAAATCTAAAACATATTACGGTTTGCAAGCATTAACGAAAGAGGCAAACTATACATGGTCATTTGGTCCGAATAATCAGTCGAGCAATTTCAATAAGGAACAGGTCGAGCAAGTTCTGAAGAAATTGGACAAGAGCAAGGAAGGAAAGATCAAGTCCATTCAAACAACACCTAAAAAGCAACCTGCACCACCATTGTTTGACTTGACCGAACTGCAAAAAGAAGGCCATCGTCTGTTTGGATGGTCAGCGAAAGAAACGCTGTCTACGTTGCAAGGGTTATACGAACGCCATAAAATCGTGACGTATCCACGGACGGATTCGAAACATTTATCAAGCGACATGAAGTCGACCTTGAAAGAACGTATTAAAGCAGTCGATTTGCAACCTTACAGAGCTGCGACGAACAGTATTTTGCGTTCAGCGAATATCCAACCGCAAAAAGGAGTAATTGACGATGCAAGAGTGAGCGATCACCACGCGATTATTCCGACCGAGGAATCGCCGGTCATGCAAAATCTATCAGACAAAGAACGAAAATTATATGATTTAATCGTTAAGCGATTTTTAGCCGTTTTCCTGCCTCCTTATGCATATGATCAAACAGTCATTACACTGGAAGTCCTTGGAGAAACATTTACGGCAAAAGGAAAAACCGTCCGGGATGAAGGATGGAAACGTGTCTATCAAGACAAAGAAGACGACACAGAAAGCACGTTGCCTCCTGTACAAAAAGGAGACACGATTGAAATTCGTGCTATCTCCATGACACAAGGTGAAACGAAACCACCTGCCCGATTCAATGAAGGGACATTACTTGCTGCGATGGAGAATCCTTCGTCATTTATGGCTGGGGAGTCTAAAGACATTATCCAGACAGCAGTCGAAACGGGTGGACTTGGAACAGTGGCAACACGCGCTGATATTATTGAGAAATTATTCAATAGCTTTGTCATTGAAAAGAAAGGCAAAGATATCTACACGACTTCCAAAGGAAGACAGTTGCTTGAATTGGTCCCTGAAGATTTAAAATCCCCGTCCTTAACGGGTGAGTGGGAACAGCGATTGACGAAAATTGCAAAGGGTACGATGAAAAAGGAACAATTCATGAAAGACATGGTAACCTTTTCAAAAACGGTCGTGACGCAAATCAAACAAAGCGATCAAAAGTTCAAACATGACAATGTCACGGGTAAGACCTGTCCGACTTGTGGAAAGAATTTGCTTGAAGTAAACGGCAAACGTGGCAAAATGCTTGTATGCCAAGATCGTGAATGTGGCTACAAAAAACAAGTGGCGATGCAAACTAATGCCCGTTGCCCAGTGTGTCATAAACGCATGGAAATGCGAGGAGAAGGCGATGGCAAACTGTTTGTTTGTAAATGTGGGCATCGTGAAAAATTATCAGCTTTCGAGAAGCGCCGCGAATCTTCTGGTGGAGCAAAAGCGAATAAGAAAGACGTTCAGAAATTCCTGAAACAACAGGATGAACCTCAAAATACAGCAATGGCTGAAGCACTGAAGAAGTTATTGAATCAGGAATAAAGATTTTTGTAAAAGCGAGGAAATGTCTATGGCCAAGTCTTCCAAACCAACAAAAACGAATGCAGTCCGCTTACTGGATCAACAAAAAATCAGCTATGACTTATTTGAGTATGAAGTATCCGACGGGCAAATCGATGGTGTATCTGTTGCGCATAAAATTGCACAGCCAGTTGAAAAAGTATTTAAGACACTGGTTGCTACTGCAGGTCCAGGGAAAGTATCCGTTTTCCTGGTGCCAGTAGCCCAGGAACTGAATTTAAAAGCAGCCGCTAAAGCTGCCGGAGAAAAGAAAGTTGAAATGCTTCCGGTAAAAGATCTGCTAGGGTTGACTGGCTATATACGCGGAGGCTGTTCACCGCTTGGAATGAAAAAGCTATTTCCCACGTTCATTGATGAAACTGCGAAAGAACTTGATACGATGATTGTCAGTGCCGGCAAAGTCGGAATGCAGATTCATTTGCATCCAACTGATTTAGCATCCTGCACCAAAGGGGTATTTGCTTCTTTGACCAAATAGGAATAAATTTATATAACACTTAAAACATAATGCTGATATACTTTTCAGTATTGATTCGAATCCATTCATGCGAAGCATGAGTGGATTTTTTACGGAAAGAAGGCACTTTTAGATGACAAACACAATTTACATACGATGGAGTTTTTTTCTAGTCGGGTTAGTAGTGCTGTCTCTGGGCATTGCAATGACCATTAGAGGGGAAATACTTGGTATAGCACCATGGGATGTTATGCATGTAGGACTTTTCATTAACTTTGGTTTATCGATTGGCATTTGGTCTATTGTAACCGGTTTAGTGATCGTACTTGCCACTTCCCTCTATTCCAAGCGCTGGCCACCAATAGGCACATGGCTCAATATGATATTAATCGGAGTCTTTATCGATATGTTTCTTTGGTTATTACCGATTGTAGTCAATCCAATTGCCGAAATCGGATTATTCATTGCGGGTGTAGCAATCATGGGGTTCGGGGTTGGGATGTATATTGCGCCAAATATGGGGGCTGGGCCTCGCGATTCACTCATGTTGATTCTTATTGAGAAGACGGGGTGGACAGTTAAACGTGTCCGTACGTTACTTGAGTTGATTGTTGCTGTCATTGGCTGGCTTCTCGGAGGACCTGTAGGGGTGGGGACTGTAATCATTGCGTTGACACTCGGTTATATCGTGCATTTTACATTGCCACTATCACAAAAATGGATTGAAAAATTAACGACAGTTTCTAAATAATTAAGCAAAGCGGTCACTCTTAGTGGCTGCTTTTTTTCATGTTTTGTCATCCCATTTCATATAGTAGATGCAGTCAACACAATGAAAGGGATGAGTCGATGAACGGAACAATCACGCATCAGTTTGGACGTGCTTTTACAGGACAAGGTGAAAAAAATATTTATGCCGATTTGATCAACGAAGCACGGAAAGTATATTTTATTAAATCCCCCCCGACATTCAAACTGTCGGAATTATTCAGACAAGTTGGCTATCATTATGTAAAAAGAGGCTACGATATTGAGTGGTTTTACGATCCTTTGCATGCAGATACACTTGAAGCCACTTTTGTAAGAGGCAATCGAATCTTATTTATACAGGCCGCACATCCAGTTTCTTTTGAACCTAAATATTATGGCAGTACCCATCACGTTATTTCATTCTATGAGGCTTATGACGAAAACAAGTTGCGTGAACACGGTGGCTTTTTACGGGAAAAGACGTTGCACAGTGAGCAGTGGCTGGCAAAAACATTGCAAACATTAACAAATGCGAAAAAGATTCACGACGAATGGGAAATTCCATATGTAAAAGGGATGGACTGGAGTGGCTTTGATGAGCAAGCGAACACACTGTTCGATGAAACCTTCACCACGCTTAAATTCAATAAAACCCCTCATCGTACTCATCGATTGATGGGGACGTTAACTCCTGAAGGCGCAAAAGATCATTTCGCTTCCTTAACAAAAGGAGTCAAAAGACGCATATTCATCAAAGGATATCCAGGTGGCGGAAAATCGACATTGATGAAGAGCTTTGCCGAGAAAGCAGAGAGCTTAGGGCTTGATACACAGTGGGGCTGGTGTGGACTCGATTGCAACAGCATTGATTATGTGTGGTTACCTGAGCTGCAAACTATCCTGTTCGATAGCACCGCTCCGCATGAATATGAGCCTGAACGGTCTGGAGACGAAATTTACGACGTTAAAAAATTCCGCGAATTGAATGAAGAAGATCAGAAATTAGTAGATGGAATTGTTGCTCGATACAAAGAAGAAATTTTGCATGCAACTGAATATCTACAAGTATATTGCACGGATGACGAAACAATAAAAGAGACATTGGATTCGTGTGTAAATAATTTTAAATGGCAGGAAATTGAGGATGTTCTCTACCAAAAGCTAGATAATTCTTCTATATATAAATAATTTTTTAATGAACGCGGGCTCAAACTGAGCTCGTTTTTTTGTGTCTGTGGTTCATAAAGTTAACTTGGTCATGAGAATTGTTTGATTGATAAATAGCTGATTTTGAGCGATAAATCTCCAGTTTGATTGATAAATCCATCAATTTGAACGTTAAATTTTTCACAAGCCAATATAAATTCCGTATGTCGTAACAGAATGGCGCTTTGCACTTTTCTAATGCGCTTATGTTAAAATGTAATAGATTATAATACACCAGCGATTTGCCAATGATAGTGGTGTGGCACATAAATTCGCTTGAGAGGAAGATGTTTTTTGTCTAAAGTATTAGATGCTTTTTTACAAGAAAATTTACAAGAATTACGCGATCAAGGTTTATACAATGAAGTCGATCCAGTAGAAGGCCCGAACGGAGCAAAAATCCAAGTTCGCGGTAAAGAACTTATCAATTTATCTTCAAATAACTATTTGGGATTGGCAACAAATGAAGAATTGAAACGCATTGCAAAAGAAACAATTGATAAATACGGTGTTGGAGCAGGTGCGGTCCGTTCGATTAATGGAACGCTTGACCTTCATGTAAAGTTAGAAGAAAAGCTGGCGGAATTCAAAGGAACGGAAGCGGCAATTTCTTATCAATCAGGCTTCAACTGTAACATGGCTGCTATTTCAGCTGTTATGGATAAAAATGACGCCATTCTTTCAGATCAGTTGAACCATGCGTCCATTATTGACGGCTGCCGACTATCGAAAGCCAAAATCATTGCGTTTAAGCACTCTGATATGGAAGATTTACGTGCGAAAGCAAAAGAAGCACAAGAATCAGGTCTTTATAATAAAGTCATGGTGATCACGGACGGCGTATTCTCGATGGATGGAGACATTGCGAAACTTCCAGAAATCGTGGAAATCGCGAAGGAATTTGATTTGATCACATACGTGGATGATGCACACGGATCAGGTGTTACTGGTAAAGGAAAAGGAACAGTTAAACATTTCGGATTGGAAAAAGATATCGACTTCCAAATGGGAACATTATCTAAAGCTGTGGGTGTAGTAGGCGGATATGTTGCTGGTAAACAATCATTAATCGATTGGTTGAAAGTTCGTTCACGTCCATTCCTATTCTCAACAGCCGTGCCACCAGGTGATGTTGCGGCAATTACGGCAGCATTACAAATGATTATCGACTCAACAGAGCTTCACGACAAGCTTTGGGATAATGGTGATTATTTAAAAGCAGGTCTTAAGAAATTAGGATTCGATATCGGTGCTTCTGAAACACCGATTACTCCTTGTATCATCGGCGATGAAAAACTGACGCAACAATTCTCCAAACGACTGTTTGAAGAAGGAGTTTATGCGAAAGCGATTGTCTTCCCAACTGTACAAAAAGGGACAGGCCGTGTTCGCAACATGCCTACTGCAGTCCATACGAAAGAAATGCTGGATGATGCACTTGCCATCTATGAAAAAGTCGGTAAAGAACTTGGCGTAATTAAGTAAGACAGATGAACACTCGAATGTGTAAAAGCGTTCGGGTGTTTTTTTATATGAAGTGATGAATTATCTATAGAAAATGACTCGGTGATGGGGGTGGGCTTGTGACATATGAAGAAGTAATGAATTATCTAAAGGAAGTTGGTACGGAGCAAACAAAGAAGACATTTGTCAATCATGGAGCGACTGGTGAACTATACGGAGTCAAGGTAGGAGACATGAAGAAGATCTTGAAGCATGTGAAGAAAGATCAGGAGTTGGCATTGAAGTTATACGACTCAGGAGTTTCGGATGCCATGTACTTGGCGGCCCTTGCTATCGATCCAAAACTGATGACGAAAGATCAATTACAAAATTGGGTGAAGGCAGCCTATTGGTCTATGCTATCTGAGTACTCGGTCGCTTGGGTAGCGTCTGAAAGCCCGTTTGCTATGGAACTGGCTAGAGAGTGGATGCAATCCGACAATGAAATGATTGCTTGTGCAGGGTGGAGCACATATACGAACTACTTGACCTATGCAGGAGCCGGTGAGTTAGACTTTCAGGAAATCTCTCGATTGCTGGAAGTAATAAGAGTAGGCATTCACAAGGCACCGAACCGGGTACGTTACAATATGAATGCTTATGTTATCTCCGTTGGTGGATACGTACCGGAATTACGGGAAGATGCTCAACACGTGGCAACTGAAATCGGCAAAGTACATGTGGATATGGGAGGCACCGCCTGTAAAGTCCCACTTGCTTTCGATTACATCGAAAAAGTTATTGCGCGTGGTGAACCAAAAAAGAAAAAAACAGTGAGATGTTAAGAGTTAGAAAACTAGATGGACCTCGACGTGGTAAGATGCGTCGAGGTTTTTTGTTGAAGGCTGAATGATGGGTTTCAATAGAATTTCTTCGTTTCAACAATCATTTACCTTCTAATTTTCACAAAAAAACCCACGCGAATGAACGTTTCGCGTGGGCAAATCAAAGTTACATATGCTTGTGTGAGTGGACGACAACATATTTTTGTAAACCACGTGACGAGTCAATCGCTTTTTGATGTTCGGTTTTTGCCAAAGCCTCGTTCCCTTCATGATGAGCGATGAATGAGTTCATGACATGGTTCATCCAAGGTTTCTCGAACGATCCTATATAAGGTTTCACTTCTTCTATGTTCCCTCTTTTAGCTGCTATATTAGCTAAATAATAGGTACACAATGACTTTTTCTTGATTTTTTCTGCGCTGATTCGAGCAGCATCATAGTCACCGTGGAATATGTCCAGAATAGTCGTATAGACTTGCTGCATTGAGGGCTGTTTGTACTTAGTTAAGATGGTCTGCAGGCTCTCTTCGACTTCTTGCCGGTTCCCATGGGCCAAAGCAAGAGGAAAGGCAAACACGGGCTTTTTACGGTTTTTTTGCAAAAACTTTTCGATTCTATTCAGATCATTAGACCAGTAAATGGCATGGATTGGCCACAATATAGAGGGGAAAATGATGGTAAAAAAAACAATCAATAAAATTGCCCAAAATGGGAATTGTAGAAAGGACAGCACGAGTGTCACGATAAAAACCAAACTGTATGTAATGGCCAGTGATTTGATGTTCATAATAAAACTTCCTTTTTCCTATTACTATACCAAACGATTGATAAGAACTGAATGGACAAAATGGGGGGGATTGGAAGGGGTCAGCGATAAAACACTTACCAATGATGTGTATTGTACTTTCATGATGAACACACTATAATGAATACTGATTAAAATGTAATCATATCAACGTTGTATTGAAATAATATGTATTCCTGAAAAATACAAGTGTTTATTTGACGAGGAGGAAATTCAATTGAAAAAAATTATGATAACCGGTGCTTTAGGTCAAATTGGATCGGAACTAATTACAAAACTACGTGAAATTTATGGTGCAGAAAATGTTTTGGCAACAGATATCCGCAAAACAGATTCGCCGGTTGTAGAAAACGGGCCGTTTGAATTGCTGGACGTAATGGATGCAGAACGAATGCTCACGCTAGCAAAAGATTTCGGCGCAGATACAATGATGCACATGGCAGCATTGCTATCAGCTACTGCTGAGGCTAAGCCATTACTTGCCTGGAATTTAAATATGGGCGGTTTGGTGAATGCCCTTGAAACATCTCGCGAACTAGGACTTCAATTCTTTACCCCAAGTTCTATCGGTGCATTTGGTCCTTCAACACCTAAGAAAAATACGCCACAAGATACATTGCAACGTCCAACCACCATGTACGGCGTGAACAAAGTGTCAGGTGAATTGCTATGTGATTACTATTTCCAAAAATTCGGGGTAGATACGCGTGGTGTCCGATTCCCTGGGTTGATTTCATATGTTACGCCTCCAGGTGGCGGAACGACAGACTATGCAGTAGATATATATTACAAAGCATTGGCTGAAGGGAAATACACGTCGTACATCGAACAAGGTACATATATGGATATGATGTATATGCCAGATGCACTACAAGCAATCGTCGATTTAATGGAAGCGGATGCATCGAAACTTCAGCATCGCAATGCCTTCAACGTTACGGCTATGAGCTTTGAACCTGAAGAAATTGCAGCATCGATACGCAAGCACATTCCTACGTTTGAATTATCTTATGATGTAGATCCAGTGCGTCAGGAAATTGCCAACAGCTGGCCGGATAGCATTGATGCAACGGCAGCTAAAAATGAATGGGGCTTCAAAGCACAATATGATTTAGACGCAATGACAGCGGACATGCTGGCGAAGTTAGCGGAAAAATAAAACGAATTTAGAATAGCTGATGTTTCCTGTTAAAAGGAAACATCAGCTTTTTCGTGATAAGAAATAGTCGATGGAACCAAACACGATTAGATATTTCTAAACCGAGCATATACTTGTCCATATCGTGCATGGCGGCCTAAAAATAAGATAGAGTACGTAAACGAACTGATTGACCCTTCTCGCTTTGAAGTTGCTTGAAAATCCACTATTGGTATGCCTGACGAGAAGTGGGGAGAAATGGTCGTGGCAATATGTTTGTGATTTCCAATTGGGCCAGACGTTTAGAAAAACGAAAAAAGCTGCCTCCAACTCCGCGATATTGCGGCATTGGAGACAGCTTAATTTAATTTAGAATAATAAATGAGCGACACCTGCGATGATTGGTAATGCAATCACAGTGCGCAACAAGAAAATCACAATCAAATCAAGGAAGTTAACAGGGATTTTTGAACCAAGTAACAATCCGCCGACTTCAGACATGTAGATCAACTGAGTAACCGATGTTGCCGCAATAACGAAGCGGGTCATTTCAGATTCAATCATTTGTCCGCCCAAAATGGCTGGGAGGAACATGTCTGCAAAACCAACGACCATTGTTTGTGCAGCTTCTGCAGCTTCGGGAACACCAAGAACCATTAATAATGGTTCAAACGGTTTGCCTAACCAAACAAATATATCTGTGTAAGTCGCAAGCATCAACGCAATCGTACCAAATGCCATCACGACTGGTGCAACACCCATCCACATATCCAACACGTTTTTTAAGCCGTCGGACATGAATTTAGTGAATGAACGGTTTTTATCTGCCGTTGTCAAAGCGTTTTCTAGCCCATGACTTACAACATTATAGCCCTCAGGCAATGTTTCTGCATGCTCATCGTATGGACGTCCATCTACGTATTCTTCAGGTTTGCGTGATAAAGGGTAAATTCGAGGCATGATGAATGCCAAAACAACTCCAGCACCAAGAACTGTCGCATAAAATGGAAGGAAATAGCTACCCAGTCCAAGCTCTTCAAGAACGACAATCGAGAAAGTAATCGACACCACTGAGAACGTAGTTCCGATGATTGCTGCTTCTTTTTTCGTATAAAAACCATCTTCATACTGCTTACTTGTCAATAAAACACCAATTGTGCCATCGCCAATCCAAGAAGCAAGCGCGTCAATCGAAGAACGGCCAGGCAATTTGAATAGAGGACGCATGACTTTTACCATCATCGTTCCGAAAAACTCCAGCAATCCGAAGTTTAGAAGAAGTGGTAATAGTAATCCGGCAAATAGGAAAATAGTGAACAAGAATGATAGTAAACCAGTAGGTGACAGCAACATTCCACCAGTATCTTCACTTCTTATTGCTTCTGGGCCGATATTCGCAACGACCATGACAGCAAAAATTGCCCCAATGACACGGACGATTGTCCAGAACCAATTCACTTGGAATAGTTTATCGAAAAATGCCTGATCTTCAGGGTTCGAATCTTTTTTAAATTGATATACGAGCGATCCAATCGCTGCCAAAATCATGACAACGGTAACGGTCCAAGGCATGATTGGCTCTACTACTCCAGCGACCATATTTGCCAATATGGCTACAGGAATCTTCCATTCGCCCTCGATTTTGAATGGAATCATGAATAATAATATTCCAATAATTGAGGGTATTAGAAACAATAACCATGTGGAAAGTGAAAACTTCTTCAAAAATGAGTCCTCCTAAGATGTATAATTATTCAACTTCTCTAGTAATGATACTTGCCGAAGCTCAAAAAGTCCACATTTGTATGTATTCCTTATTATTCCACAATTTAAACAGTAAAAATCCTGAAAGACCCATATTATGTGGATCTCCAGGATTTCATTAGGAAATAATCATTTACTTGTAGAGTTAGAATGTTTCTTCAAAATCTTCATGCCAGCGGTAATTATAGAACCGCTCATAGGTAAACCAGTTCTCAGCTTCAGGTTCTCCTTCTGCCAAGCGTTTCTCCATTTCCGCCAACATCCAAGCTGTCTGGGAAATATGCGCACGCATTGCGCCCATCTTTTGATCTCGTACTTCCTGAATATCATGAACGACATCAGGTTCTCCAAGATCATCCTTTGTATTATTTGCAAACGCTACCGCATACAATTTCGGGCGCAGATTCTCATCCATACGGCGAACAGCACGTACGACCGCACGAGCCGTCGCTTCATGATCTGGATGCACTGCGTAGTTCGGATAAAACGTAATGATGAGTGATGGGTTCGTTTCTTCAATCAGCTTCGTCATCATTTGAACCATTTTTTCATCATCTTCAAACTCTACAGTCTTATCTCGCAAACCCATCATTCGTAAATCGGTCAAGCCCATCGCTTGTGCGGAAGCAATCAATTCATCTTTACGGATATGTGGTAAAGACTCACGCGTCGCAAAAGGTGGATTTCCTAAATTACGTCCCATCTCGCCTAATGTTAAACAAGCATATGTAACCGGAGTTCCCTGTTTGATATACATGGAGATGGTACCGGAAACGCCAAATGCTTCGTCATCTGGGTGAGGAAATACAACGAGTACGTGTCTTTCTTGTGTTAAAGTCATATGATTTCCTCCTTCTTAATACGTAAATGGCGTTTCGCTGATTTGAAGCGCAACTGCCAATTTTCCTGATTGATCATGTCCAGCCATCAACAAACGACCGTACTCATCCAATTCAAAATGAGTGATCCCCTGTGCATACACCCAGCCATGCGGCAATTTTAAGCCAACACGGTGAGGGCTGTCGCCCGCGACTTTTCCTAATTCATACTTCACGACAATATTACGTATGAATGCCCCTGCATTAAACACAGTCTCGTCAAAATGAGATGCATAAGCACCATTCGTCGTTTCCAAATGAAGATAAACATCTTTATCTGCAAAGGAATTTAACAATTCCTGTAACTTTGCTACATGTACTACGTCCACTTTATTATCCCCCTCTTAACAACAAAAACATCTACATATAAGTATAGTGAATTCTCCTGATTAATGCGATTAGCTTGCTCATGGAAAAGCGGAAAACGCCACTCTAGCCCGACTCCGACGGTGGAAGAAACGAAACGAAAACTTGTTTTCGATTGAATTTCTGAAGCGGAGGTGCGGGCTGGCGTTTGGAGCTAGACAGTAAGAAAAGCGGAAAACGCCACCCTAGCCCGACTCCGACGGTGGAAGAAACGAAGACAATCGTGAAAGAATAAGGCTCGTCTAAAATTTCTTCGTTCCACGAAATAGAAAAATATGGTATTATTAAACTATCTGATTTTTTAGAGAACAGGAGGATGATCATATGAAAGGATTTCTCAAGTGGGTTATTCAGCTCGTAGCTGCATTGGTGAGTATTTTGCTCATAAGTGGAGCACCCGTGCTAATTGCCGGCTTACAGCATGGGGAATTATTATGGAAAGAATACATAGAAACGATTCAATTGCATGCAACATCTCTAATGAATATTAGTGAGTTAAGTGTGGCCCATTACGTTGGGCGTAGCGGAATACAGGAAGTCCCAATATTCCCGCAGCTTCTGGAAAATATCATCTATTCACTTCAGATATTATTTTTGGCACTGGTTGTAGCTGTGGTGTTCGCATTAATCGGCACTTTCATCACGATGCTATTGCGCGAAAAGGCACGCGCACGTGTCAAACTTTTCTTTTATTTCCTGGAATCAATGCCTGACATACTAATCATCGTGCTTGCCCAATTGCTTGTCGTGATTATTTTCCAGAATACAGGGGTACTCGTGTCCAAAATTGCAGTGATTGGTGACGATCGCATATATTGGCTACCGGTTCTATGTCTGATGATTTTACCGATGATTCAATTGTACCGATTGAGCATGCTGACATTCGAAGCAGAAGAGCGGAACATGTATGTTGAACTGGCAAAATCTTTAGGCTTCGGAAAAGCATTCATCTTATTCATGCACATTTTCCGCAATGCCATCATCAGTGTGTTTTTCCAATCGAAAAAAACGATGTGGTTTATGCTATCCAATCTCTTCATTCTCGAACTGATGTTCAATATTCCTGGCGTTATGTTGTACATGTATGAAAACTTGAGCGGCACATTGTTCTTAGTGACAATCATAAGTTTCTTCCTGCCAATTTTCCTTTTGTATAGCCTTGGGGAATGGTACTTTATTCATCGATTAAAAAGAGGAGGTGTTGTTGGATGAAATCCGTTTGGAGACAACCTTTATTTCTCATTGGATTCAGCATCATCGCTTTCTTTATAGTCGGCAGTTTTGTGTTTGAATGGATTTTCGGAAGTGTTCCAAAGCAAACGTTTTTCATTGAAGAAAATGGTCGTGCAGTGGAAGGACCACCAATTTCACCAAAATGGATGCATCCGCTCGGAACGGACCAATTTGGCTACGATATGTTGGCAAAAATCATGATTGGTGCCAAATACACGATTATTGCAGCCATGGCAGTGGCATTTTTGCGAATGTTGATTGCCATTCCATTAGGCTTTGCACTTGGGACTTATTTGCAACGTCAGCGCTCATGGATTAATGGATTAATTGATCCGATTCATTATGTACCCATGACCATATTTGCCGTGCTATTGTTGTCACCAGTTCTTTGGATGCCGCCAGAAGGATTCTCGACGACCATTACAGAAAGGTTAGTCATTCAGGTCGTCATTATGGCTTTCATGACGGTTCCGATTGTGGCAGCATTGGTAGGCAATGAAGCCAACCTACTGTACCACCAGGAATATATATTGGCGGCACGTACACTGGGAGCCAGTCGCAGACGTCTGATCATCCGTCACTTATTCCCCCAAATGCGTGAAAAATTGTTGGTTCTTTACGGACAACAAGTGGTGGAATCGCTGATCGTCTTTGCCCATTTAGGGATGCTTCAATTGTTTTTAGGTGGAACAGACGTTGATTATGACGCCATGTTCGGCGATCCTCCTAGATCCATTTCATACGAATGGGCAGGGCTTTTCGGTAACTCTTT
The DNA here is from genome assembly GCF_056401835.1 of Paenisporosarcina sp. P4_D4. Classification (NCBI taxonomy): domain Bacteria; kingdom Bacillati; phylum Bacillota; class Bacilli; order Caryophanales; family Caryophanaceae; genus Paenisporosarcina; species Paenisporosarcina sp. P4_D4. Next base: position 122,340 of record NZ_JBFUIO010000001.1, read on the forward strand.
CCGCTACCTGCAAGGCGCTCCTTGGTTGCCCCTGGGTCCAGCCATCAGCTTTGCTCTCGTTATTTTGGCAATCGCAGCCATGATTGAAGGCTATACTCGGGCAACGAACGGTCAAGTCAAATTGCCGAAACGCAAGCGAATGGCCTTTGTTTCAGACGAAACCATCGAGTGGAACCAACAACAGCTCAAAGAAAAAATGAATTTTCTTCAAAAAACCGCTAAATGATAATAATGAACACCACAACGTTTGCTGGAATCCAAGCAGTCGTTGTGGTGTTTTTGGTTTCAAACAGGAGCGATGAGGAATAGGGATAATGATTTAAATGAAACTTTCTAACTATTTTGCAATTATAATCAAACCGTTTACGAACTCCCTTCGTTTCCTTTGATAGTACCGTTAAAAAATATATATAAAATGGAGGGAGAATCATGAAGAAGACCGTATTTCTATCAGCTTTACTGCTCTTTGTCATTACGGCTACCGGATTGTCAGCCTATGCAAATATGGACCGTAAGCCGACGTCCCAGGCGACACCAAATTCCAGCCAAAGTGATCATGTCATCCGGGTGTACGGACCAGGCGGACCACTTGGACCGATCAAGGAAGCTGCTGAACATTTTTCAGCTGAAACGGGAATCAAGGTGGAAGTAACAGCTGGACCAGAAGGCAAGTGGATCAGCCAGGCAAAGGAAGATGCAGATATTATTTTCGGTGGCTCCGAATATATGCTGCAGGACTTCATCTTTAACCACCCCGAAATGATCGACACTACATCACGTACGGAGCTTTACCCGCGTGCTGCAGGAATATTGGTGAGGAAAGGAAATCCTAAGAAGATTGAAAGCCTGGAGGATTTAACGAAAAATGGAGTAAAAATAATTGATGTGAATGGGGCTGGCCAGCTTGGACTTTGGGAAGATATGGCAGGCAGAAAAGGGCTAATCGAAGGCATTTCCCAAAATATTAACCTTTCTGTAAAGTCGAGTGCCGAAGCCATTGAACGATGGAAATCGAATTCCAGTCTTGACGCATGGATTACCTATGAATCGTGGCATTACCGGCTCCTGGATGTGACCGACCTGATCGAACTGCCCGAAGAAGAAAAGCTCTATCGTGGAACGCCGATCGTCCTGACGAAAATCACCGATCAGAAAAAAGAGGCACAGCAATTTATTGATTATTTAAAAACGGAAGAATCTCACCAAATCTTTCAAAAATGGGGCTGGAAGTAAGGGGAAGCCTTAAATCTAAAAAACTTGGAGGAACAAACATGAAAAAAGGAATTTTTACGCTCACGATACTTTCGATTATTTTTGCTTTGGCTGCCTGTGGAAATAGCACTGAGGAAAAAAAAGAGACGGATCAACCCGATCAAGCCCAAACGGAACATGCCCCGGACGACAGCCTTCAGCTTTTGGAGAATGAGAAAGCTGGAGAGTACCTGGCGGATCCACAGGGAATGGCCCTGTATTACTTTAAAARGGACCAAGCAGGAAAAAGCAATTGCAGCGGAGACTGCCTAGCAAACTGGCCGTCATTTACCCAAGAGGATTTCGCCGTACCGGAAGGTTTTGACAAAAAGGATTTCGATACAATCACAAGAGAAGACAACGGGGAGAAGCAGGTCACGTACAAAGGCTTTCCTCTCTATTATTTTGCAAAAGACCAGCAAGAAGGGGATGTAAACGGACAAGGAGTAAAAGATGTATGGTTTGTCGTAAACAGCGAAACAGAATTTGAATAAGCCTGTCCAGGGAACGATCAGTCGCGGTCGTTCCCATCCTTATTTTTAAAATAGTATAATGGCAATATATTTTTTTCCAATAGCAGGGAGTGCCACATGAAAGAAAATTACGATGCGGAATTAATGAGATTGGTAAACGAAAAACACGGTCACGCATTAGAGGAGCTTTATGATCGATATATAAAGCTTGTTTACGGCTTTGTTATGAAGTTTTGTAATGGGAATGAGGAAAAAACGAAAGAGATTATTCAGGTGGTCTTTTTGAGGCTATGGACAACAAACAGCCATTACGATCCCGCTCAAGGCAACTTTGTAAATTGGCTCCTCACGATTACTCGCAATATTTGCATTGACTACCACCGCAAAGAGAAGAGACATACGCAACACTATCAAGAGGAACATGAAGAGATCGCCGACCTTGCCAATGCAATCGAGCAACGAGTAAATACGAATAATATTGAGATGGCGAAAAACAAATTACCGACAGCGCAAAGAAAATTAATCGATTTGCTATATTGGAAAGGGTATTCTCTTTCAGAGATCGCCAAGCTGGAACAAGAGCCGCTCGGCACGATTAAAAGTAGGTTGCACCAAGCTCTTAAAGGTTTGAGGAAGCATCTGGAATTGGAGGATATAAAATGAGAAGGGATTGTGAACATTTAATTCCATATATAGCAAATGAGCTCAAGGAGAGCGAATGTATGTCCTTTGTTGAACATTTAAAGAACTGTACAGAGTGTAAGAAAGAATATCAGGAATTGTCCCAGGCCTGGCAGGCTATGCCGTTTGATTATACCGAAATCGAGGTGCCTGAATCGCTAAAAGGCGAGGTAATGGGGTTTGTTTTTGATCATAAAACGAAAAGCGGTACGGAAACATTCATGGCTAAGATGAGCAAGCTCGTCATGATGCTCAAAAGCCATTTCACCCCAGTTTCAACCAGTATCGTGGCCGTATTGTTGCTCGCGATTATTGGCCTTGGAATAGCGAATGTACAGGGAAAAAATCACCATGCCGAAAATATACCCATTGAGATTTTAATGGGCATTCCCTTAAACGCAGCCAATCAAAGTCACCCGGGAACAAACGGCATCGCATATATTGTTCAGCAGGGATCAGAGAAAAATTTGGTGGTGCAGGTTCACGAATTACCCGACGTCGAAGGTTCACAGGTTTACCAGGTTTGGTTGCTTAAAAACGGCACGAGGGAAAATAGCGGCATATTCAAGCCGGACGAAAACGGATCCGGAATACTGACCTACCAGCTCGCAGAAGGGCAGACTTTTGATCAAATCGGCATCACCGTCGAACCGGACGCCAACAGCAGCCAGCCAAGGGGAGAAAAAATAGCCGGGTCATAGATGGTAACAGAAAAGGACAGATACATTTTAAATATCTGGCCAACCTTATATTACGAACAGGTGCTAATGTTCAAGAAACTTACCCAAAAATGATCAAACTTTTTTATGAAAATTCCATCTGTAATCTAAACTGTAGAATCCATTTTGATCGATCTTTTTTCAAAATGGATTCTTTGAATTTGCCGCAATAAAGCAAGTTCATGCGTTATTTTTCATCAAACTTTATTCTAAAGACACAGGTTTCACTTCTACAAGTAACCTATTCCAACTAAACCTGCGATTTTTCCAACTAACCACAAAAACTCCATAAAAAAGCCACTCTATCTAAAGAAAGAGTGGCTAGATTGATACTTAAATTTCTGAAGTTGTAACTTCTGGTGCGCCGAAACGGTTTTTAGCTCCGTGCATAACCGGACCAACGTATTCGTTTAATTTCCAGCCGTTAGCGATTGCAGCAGATACGAATTTCTTTGCTTCCAAAACAGCTTCATTTACTGGAAGACCGTTTGCTAAGTTTGCTGTCACTGCAGCTGCGAATGTACAACCAGCTCCGTGATTATAAGACGTGTCCGTTTTTTCTGATTCAAGTAGAGTAAATGTTGAACCATCAAAGAATAAATCAACGGCTTTTTCATGCTTCAACTGCTTGCCGCCTTTGATAACTACATTTGTAGCGCCTGCTTCATGAATCTTTTCAGCAGCACGTTTCATATCGTCAATTGTTGTTAATGTTCCAAGACCTGAAAGTTGTCCAGCTTCAAACAAGTTAGGAGTGACAACCAATGCACGAGGCAATAATGATGCGACCATTGCTTCCACATTTTCAGGGAAAAGGGCTTCGTCTTCACCTTTACACACAAGAACCGGGTCAATAACTACTTTTTCTAAACCAGAGCGATCGATTGCTTCTGCTGCTGTTTTAATAATGTCAACAGTTGGCAGCATCCCTGTTTTGATGGCATCAACGCCAGTAGAAAGAGCTGTTTTCAACTGTGCTTGTAATGTTTCAACAGGAATCGGATGAATTCCGTGGCTCCAGCCTTTATCAGGATCCATTGTCACGATAACTGTCAGGGCATTCATGCCGTAAGTACCGTGCTCTTGGAATGTTTTTAAATCTGCTTGTATGCCTGCACCACCAGAAGTATCAGAACCAGCGATGGTTAATGTTTTTTTCAAAGACATGAATGGATTCCTCTTTTCAATAAGTTTCTGTGTTCTATCGTACCAAAAACTCACAATAATTCAATTATTGGAGCTTATCCGCCCGCAGTAGTTGGATGGAAATAAAGGTTAATCCAATCGTGAAAATCAGCGAAAATCCTCCGGCAATCCAGTAATTCTGTGAAAGGAGTCCGAAACTAATAAAAGCAAATAACAATACAACAAGCAACATCCCGATAGTAAAGCAACCAAATCCAAGTGATTTTGCACGTTCGGGCACTTGGCTTTTTTCTTTTGTCGAACGTTCTACGTTTCGCATTTTCTCTCGCCACTGGTAATCCGCCATTTCACATCACCTCTAAAAATATCCTATCATTCGCCTCGAGGTTGTACAATTTGAAACTTTCCATTATCGTAAACGTACTAGAATCATTGACTAATATAGTAGAAACGGGGAGAACGATGTCAAAAGATCAGCGAATTAAGGATATTGAACGATTGCTTGAAGAATTAAAAGCTCAGGACGAAACAGCCGTTACGCTGGAAAGTGTTCAGCCACGTTCATCGGGATTTGGGCAATCCGGCACACTTTTCAAGTCCATATGGAAACGAAAAATGCTATGGTTTATTACAGTTATGATTGTACTGATTATTGCAGCTCCAGTTATAACTTTTTGGATGATTAAAGGCAGTACGTTCACGGAAAATAAAGGGGCTTTTTTGGAGCAAATTCAATCGATAAATGAACTCGCAACAGCAGAGGCTTACACGAAAGCTATAATTAAAAGACAGGACAATAAGATTTTTGGACAAGAAATCGGCCTCGAACTGCCAGGGACAAAACGTCAGTTATTGGTCGTTATTCCTGGTTCAGTGAAAGCGGGCATTGATTTCTCAAAAGTCGAAGCGGAAGATATTGTACTGGATGAAGAAGCAAAAACTGCCACGCTAACTTTGCCAAAAGCAGAATTTTTAGGTGGACCTGAAATTTTATTCGATCAAGTCAAAGTGTTTTCATCTGAAGGTTTGTTCCGAGAGAAAGCCGATATTACCGAAGGTTACGAACTGGCAACTGAAGCGAAAAAACTGATGATGAATGAGACGACGGAACAAGGAGTGTTGCAACTGGCTGAAGAAAATGCTGCACAGTCGGTTTCTAAAATGTTTTCGTTGGTGGGGTATGATGTAACCGTTGAATTTGAGGAGTGAGTATCTTGGAAAAAGAGATATTTGATAACGACTGGCAACAAGTACTTGAACATGAATTCGACCAACCGTACTACTTGAAATTACGGGAGTTTTTGAAAGAGCAATATGCACATGAAACCGTTTATCCACCATTGGATGAAATGTGGAACGCTTTTAAAGAAACTTCTTTTACCGATGTTAAAGTGGTGATTGTCGGGCAAGATCCTTATCATGGTCCGGGACAAGCCCACGGCATGAGCTTTTCTGTCAAACCAGGGATCAAGCATCCACCGAGTTTACGAAATATGTTAAAAGAACTTCATGAAGACCTTGGATGCGAGATTCCGCCAGATGGCATGTTGACGAAATGGGCAAGGCAAGGCGTTTTCATGTTAAACACGGTTCTCACCGTGCGAGCAGGTGCTGCACATTCACATAAAGGACAAGGGTGGGAACTCTTTACGGATGAAGTTATTCGCAAACTTTCTTTGAGAGAAAAGCCTGTTGTATTCGTGTTATGGGGAAGACCTGCGCAATTGAAACGAAAGCTAATTGATACGTCCAAGCATGCAATTATTGAATCCGTTCACCCAAGCCCCCTCAGTGCCCATAGAGGATTTTTCGGTAGTAAACCCTATTCCAAAATAAATGAACAACTATCACAATGGGGATTAGACCCGATAGACTTTTGTTTGAAGTAGATTTCATGGTAAAGTGTAGTCTGACAAGAACAATCAGTAAAAGGAGAGTGACCGAACGTGATTCCATTAAGTCGAGTTGTCACCGAAATCGAGAAACATGTCGCAGTGGCAAAAGGTAGAGGTGACGAGCAAAGCATCCGTGAATCCTTGGTCGCGATTCGAGCTTTATGTAATGTTGCATTAAGTGAACAGCCTGAAGTCAAACCACAAGTCATGCCGATTCAATATGCACAACCAGTGCACACGGTACAATCTACTTCATCGGTACCTTCGATTTCAGCTGGCGAACGCATGAAGGAAGACGACGCGAACGGTGATTCTTTATTTGATTTTTAACTGAATAAGAATTTTATAAAGAGTACAAAAAGAGTCGGGGAGATCAACGGATCTGTGGGCAGCGGAACGTATATTTTATACGTGAGCAGCTGAGCCGCAAGCATTGAAGAGATCCGACAGCTATTAATTACGGACATTTAAACAACACATATGAAAGAAGGAATAATTATGCCATTTTTTATCATCGCAGGTGCCATAAATGCATTTTTGGCCGTTGCTTTTGGAGCTTTCGGTGCACATGCACTGAAAGAAAAACTATCTGAAAAGTACTTAGCAATTTGGGAAACAGCAGTCCAATACCAGATGTATCATGCGATTGGACTAATCATTATCGGGATTTTGATGAGCACGAATATCATTGGGAATGTGCCACAGCTTAGCTGGGCAGGCTATTTAATGTTAGCCGGCATCGTGCTTTTCTCTGGCTCACTTTATGTATTGAGTCTAAGTGGCATAGGCATTTTGGGTGCCATCACACCAATCGGAGGCGTAGCATTTCTTGCAGCCTGGGTACTCGTGATTGTCTCTGCAGTCAAACATATGAATTGAAATTTTGCGTCCTTCCAAGTGAAGGGCGTTTTTTTATTGGATAAAAATTGTAACGAAAATACCGACGAAATGGTCTAATGTTTTAGAGATAGGGGGAATAGCTTTGAAAAAAACCATTATATTTATCACTTTAATTGTACTCCTTAGTGCATGCAGTCAAGCCAGCATTCAGGAACCGACGTTCGAAGATTTGAAAAAACATGTACATATTGTAAAAAGCGCTACCGATAAAGGTCTGTTCGTAAACCATACAACTTATCAATATAAAGAAAATGTGAAATTAAGAACCAAACAAGGAGATAAAATTGAACCATCTGATATTCAAGCAGGGAGCTTAATTGAATATGAGGATACAGGGGTGGTATTGGAGTCCTATCCGAGTCAGGGGACAATCAAGTCAGTTACTTTATATGACGATCAGCTCAGTAGGAAAATCGAAAAGGGAATTGCCCATTTCTTAACTGAAGATGCCATTAACGCAACGATCGGTTACAAACTTGTAGCACTTCAGAATGATTTGCTCATCATTGAGTTTACGGATTACAATGATACTGAAAAAGCCTATACGGCAACGATTGATTTGGAAACGTTCGAATATGAAGTGACTCCACTTTAAGGATAGAAAGATTCATCATTCGTTCAAAAAACGAATCTTTCTAACCCCCCCATATACGTGTGGAAGAACCAGAAAAATACAGAATCAAATTCGAAGAACAAATGGAGAAGTGGTCGCCTGATAAACATAATCCGTGAACATCAAAATGCCCTTTCACAAAACAAAGTGGAAGGGCATTTTTTATAAGCAAATGAATATTTGAAAAATAAGTTCCAAGTTAGAGACCTAGTTCCACTTTCTTTCATTGAAGATTAAAAGTAATTGATTTCTTCATCAAACGTTACGTAATCCAAATAAATCAATGGAATTAAATAACGTTTTCCTGTCCCTGGCTCACTGACAATTAAATGATCACGGCCTGCTGCTTCGATGATGCCTTTCACAACTTTGGCATTCCATTCACGATTGTTTTCGAATGTTAAATAGACAGTCGCAAGTTTGCCTTTGTTTAAACGTAAAATGTTTTCGATGTAGGATTCTTCACCAGCTGGTGGAGAAGTTGGGCGTCCTCCTGCGGGTAATGTAGAAGGTTGCATTTGTTGTTGAGGCATCATTTGTTGTTGCGGTTGTTGCATTTGTTGAGCATAAGCAGGATTCCAATAATATTGTACCAAGAAATCATCCTTTCCATTTTAAAGATTTGGGCAATCGGAGGGGCTAGGCGAAAAGAAGCAATGAGATTTATAACGACCTGTGTTCGCTTGGTTATACCATGTGGGAGGACATCCCCCCGGTGGTTCGAAAAACCATAAAGAACGTGTAGCAGGGTGGAAACGTTCACCAGCAATCACACGACGGGCAAGTGCCTTGTCTTGTTCACGGGCACGTTGGTAGAAATAAGATTTAGTCGTCGCTTCAAATCCACCTGGACTCTGAAAAACCATTTGCTGCACGTTGCGAATATCATTGAAATCAAGACAAGTCGCAAGCACTCGATTCACACCGACGTTACCGACCATAAGCATTCCTTCCTTGCCTTCACCCTCTGCCTCTGCACGCATTAAACGGGCAAGAGTTTCAATATCTTTTTCAGTTGCCTGGATTACCGCCACAGCACAACCTCCTCGCAACTTATTATACGTAGCACTTGGGAATTTAGAACAAAAAAGGCTACGCATTTTTGCGTAGCCCTGTGTTTTATACAGTTAAAAATTCAGTAGTTTTGTCTGCATCTAGCAATGTTCCAACGAAGAATGAGCCAAACTCACCAAAACGTGCACTTACTTCGTCAAAACGCATTTCGTAAATTAATTTTTTGAATTGAAGGACGTCATCTGAGAACAACGTAACACCCCATTCAAAGTCGTCAAATCCGATAGAACCACTGATGATTTGTTTCACTTTTCCAGCGTATCCACGGCCAATCATGCCATGGCTGCGCATCATCGATTTACGGTCTTCCATCGATAGCATATACCAGTTGTCATTGCCTTCACGACGCTTGTCCATTGGGTAGAAACAAACATATTGAGAACGTGGAAGCTCTGGATATAGGCGACTACGAACATGCGGATTTTGATAAGGATCTTCATTGGATTCGCCTGCCAAGTAGTTTGAAAGCTCCACAACAGAAACGTATGAATATGAAGGAACCGTGTATTCAGCAATCGTTAATTTATTGAACTTCGCTTCAATTTGTTGAAGCTCATCCATCGTTTCGCGTAATGTCATCAGCATAAAATCTGCTTTTTGACCAATAACTGTGTAGAAAGCATGACTGCCAGTTTTCGCTTCATGTGCAACATTTAATTCTTCTAAAAATCCTAAAAACTCATTAACAGCTGCTGTACGATCCTCAGCTGATAATTGTTTCCAAGATGTCCAATCCATCGTGCGAAAATCATGTAATGCGTACCAACCATCTAAAGTTTGCGCTGCTTCATTCATGTATGGGACACTCCTTCATCTAATTAAATATTCAAGTTAAGTTTAGCATAAAGCCTTTAAGAAACCTATATTCTCACCATTCATACATGATGAGATATGACAAATTCGTGTTATTATGAAGGGAAAAGCGGAAAGCGCCAATCTAGCCTGACTCCGGCGCTGGAAGGCTCGATGCGAAAGCCCGCTTTCGCAAGAGAGACTGAAGCTTAGGTGCAGGCTGGCGCTTGTAGCTAGACATATAGAAAAGCGGAGCAGGGTGTGAAAGACCTACACCGGCGCTGGAGAGAAGATTCTCTTTGCGACGAGTAACCACAGGAGCAAGATTTTCTTTGCGACGAGTAACCGCAGGAGCAAGCGATTCGAATGCCTGCATTCGCATGAGAAATGGAAGGAAGGCTAAAATCCCGACATCGTGTCGGAACGCCTTCATGCCCCACATCCTGTGGGCCTAAGCTTAGGTGAGGTCTACCCTGCGTAGCTAGACACCAACATAAGCGAAGAAACACAATTAACTTAACTAAAAAAACAACCTTTACATACCGAAAGGACGGATGCCGTGTGACGAATTTATTTGATGAAATCAAAAAAAACATTACCGATAAGCAGTTAAGAATTGTTTTACCTGAAGGAACGGACGAGCGTATACTTCAAGCCGCAATTAAATTGCATAACGAAGGAATTGTGACGCCCATTTTAGTGGGTTCACATGATTTGGTGAAAGTAGCAGCGACGCAAGCTGGGATTGATTTGACGGGAATCGAAGTAATCGATCCAGTTCATTTCGAAAAGCTTGATGAACTCATTGAGAAATTCGTGGAACGCCGTAATGGTAAATCTTCGCCAGAACAAGCGCGCATTCAACTGAAAGACGTCAATTCATTTGGCACAATGCTTGTTTACACAGGTTATGCCCATGGCTTGGTAAGCGGTGCAGCGCATACGACAGCTGAAACAGTACGCCCTGCATTGCAAATTATCAAAACAAAACCTGGCGTGTCCAAAACAAGTGGGGCATTTATTATGGTGCGTGGGGACGAGCGTTATATATTTGCCGACTGTGCCATTACAATTGCACCGACAAGTGAAGACTTAGCTGAAATCGCTGTGGAAAGTGCCAAAACGGCGAAAGCGTTCGGAATCGAGCCGAAAGTAGCGATGCTGTCCTTCTCGACAAAAGGGTCTGCCGTTTCACCAGAAACCCAAAAAGTAGTCGAAGCCACGAAGCTCGCGCAAGAAAAAGCACCTTCAGTCATTATTGATGGAGAATTTCAATTTGACGCAGCATTTGTACCTGCAGTGGCGAAGAAGAAAGCACCCGGTTCAAGTATTCAAGGTGATGCGAATGTTTTTGTTTTCCCTTCACTTGAAGCAGGGAATATTGGCTACAAACTAACGGAAAGACTTGGCGGATTTGAAGCGATTGGTCCTATATTACAAGGATTGAATATGCCCGTGAATGACTTATCTCGCGGCTGTTCGTCTGATGATGTGTATAAATTAGTATTAATGACCGCAGCTCAAAGCGTTATGGCAGGGGAATAAAGATGTCTGGGTTTAATGACTTATTTGTAAATAAAGAATGGCGATTTTGGGATCAGTCCATGAGCGGCAGATCGAAATCCGCTCTTGAATCGTTTGCAGCGGACGATATGTTGTGTGAACGAGTTGGAAAAGGCGAATCCCTTCCGACCATCCGAACGTGGGTACACGAAAATACAGTAGTTCTCGGGATTCAAGATCACCGCCTACCTCATATCGGAGATGGGCGTGATGTATTGCAGGAACATGGTTTTCAATCCATCGTCCGAAACTCGGGTGGACTTGCCGTTGTGTTAGACAGTGGGGTTCTGAATATCTCGATCGTTGTTTCTGAAAAGAATAATGCAATAGATATCAATGCGGGATATGATATCATGCTCGAATTCGTTCGCCATCTGTTTCCGCAAATAGCTGATTCGATAGAGGCATATGAAATTGTAGGTTCATACTGTCCAGGTTCTTATGATTTGAGTGTAGGGGGCAAGAAATTCGCTGGCATTTCACAAAGACGATTACGTCATGGCATAGCGGTTCAAATTTATTTATGTATTGAAGGGAGCGGAGCAGAGCGTGCAACTTTGATTCGTGACTTTTACGAAGCAGGATTGAAAGGTGAACAAACTAAATTTGTTTATCCGATGATTGTGCCAGAAGTTATGGCTTCGGTCAGCGAAATCATCGGAGAAACTGTAACCGTTCAAGATACCGTCATTCATGCGCAACGATTAATGAACCATTTGATGCGAAATGTTCACATGCAATCACTGCAGTCAGAAGAAACGGATTTATATATGTACTACTTAACCCGAGTCGTTGAACGCAATCAAAAAATGTTGGCTAAAATAGAGGCATAAGCCTACTAGATATATATGAACGTCCATGACTATTCGCTGTAGTAGTTTTTTTGATGTACTGACTGAAAATAGGAAACGATAGAGTCAACAAAACCGTGAATAGACAATCGATAGAACACTACAAAACAGAAAACCACCAATCAGTTGATTGGTGGTTCTTTCKCTACTAGATTACCATTACGTTCCATTTGGAATACAGGTGAGATGTTTTCAGCATCATCATTCAAAGTCACTAAACGGCGAGCCCGGTTCATGATGTGAACAAACTGTTCGTAATCTTCGCGAATCGTCGAGTTCTCATTTTCCAATCTCGCGATATCACGTTCTAATTGCTTGATTTTTTCTTGAGAATGAGATAGTAATGCGCGCCAGCGATGAGATTCGCCTTCGCCAGTACCATTTTGTTGCAGACGTAACAAGTAGGCGATGACCACGTCAAGTGATAGAGACGATAACGGAATTTGAACGCGTTCCTGTGGTTGTTCTTCGCTGCCTACGAGAAACAGAGATTGCCCTCTGCGACGGTATTCTTTCCCAAGCACACGCATTTTTTGCTTGCGGTCTTTTTTTGCTTCACGCAAGTCTTTCTCGTATTCTCTTCTTACAACTGCATTCCAACGAAATCCGCAAGCCGCTGCTGTTCGATTCAAGGCATCTCCTGCTTCTTCAAATGCATTTAATTGCGTACTCCCTTCGCGAACGTGTCGCAGCACGGTTTCTGCCAATAATTCATCATTTTCATCTAACCAAGCATCTTGTCTAATTTTTACCATAAATGTCCCTCCTGAATTGTTAATAGTTTTGCTGTTCTACTTCAAGCTTGTACAAGATTCGCAGGTTTTATTCATTCAACATTTAGATTCACTTGAATCAGTATGGAAAAATAAGATACAATGACCTGTAGACTTTTACTCTCAAAAAGAAAGGGTTGTTGGCAAATGGCAAACGAATTCAGAGTTTGCGATGATTGTCAGGCCGTAAATTTAAAAACATTAATTCCTAAGTTAAAAGAAATCGATCCTAACGCATCGATTGATATTGCGTGTCAGTCTTACTGCGGTCCAGGACGTAAAAAAACATTCGCGTTTGTAAACAACCGACCTGTAGCAGCGCTTTCTGAAGACGAATTAATGGATAAGGTACGCGCCAAGCTAAAGGCATAATCTCGCTACTTCGATTAAAAGTTTAAAAATAGCTATTCATACTTTCGCCGCCTTCCCTGAAGGAGGCTTTTTCTTTATAATAAAAGGTAAATATAAGAGAAGAAATTAATATAAAAGTGTCATTTTGTCTAGCTATATGCGCCAGCTCGCTGGCCCCTTTAGGGGTCGGAAAGGCGAAAAATTCGCCTTTCATTCTTCCAGCGCCGGCGTCGAGCTAGAGTTGCGCTTTTCGCTTTTCTAATGAGAAGAGGTGTCCATGTGAGTTATGCAACGCAAAAGTTGGCTGAAGAAAAAGTATTTAAAGACCCGGTACACCGATACATACATGTCCGCGATCAAGTGATTTGGGATTTGATTGGCACGAGAGAATTTCAGAGATTGCGACGTATCAAACAACTCGGCACAACGTATCTCGTTTTCCACGGGGCTGAACATAGCCGCTTCAACCACTCACTGGGCGTTTACGAAGTTGTAAGACGCATCATTGACGATATATTTACAGGCCGACCTGAATGGGATGAATCTGAGAGACTGGTGGTTCTTTGTGCAGCACTTCTTCATGATCTCGGTCATGGTCCATTTTCACATGCGTTTGAACATGTATTTGATCTGGACCATGAGAAATTCACGCAGGCTATTCTACTTGGAGACACTGAAGTAAATGAAATACTAAAACGTGTGGCTCCGGAATTTCCCCAACATGTGTCCGATGTCATTGCCAAAACATACGGCAATAAACAAGCGGTAAGTTTAATTTCTAGCCAGATCGATGCAGATCGCATGGATTATTTACAACGTGATGCGTATTTTACAGGCGTAAGTTACGGTCATTTTGATATGGAGCGTATTTTACGTGTCATGCGCCCGCGCGAAGATCAAGTCGTCATTAAACAAAGCGGCATGCATGCGGTAGAAGATTACATCATGAGTCGCTACCAAATGTACTGGCAAGTGTATTTCCATCCGGTGTCCCGCAGTGCGGAAGTAATTCTAACGAAAGCACTTCACCGTGCCAAAGAACTGAGTGAGAGTGGTTACACTTTCGCGTATGAACCGCGTCATTTCAAGACGTTCTTTGATCAAACGTTTTCATTGGCTGATTACATTGCACTCGACGAAGGCATTGTTATGACGTACTTCCAGGAATGGGTGCACGAAGAAGATGACATTCTCGCTGATCTATGCGACCGCTTTGTGAATCGTCGTTTATTCCAATACATTGAATTTGACCCGGCAAAGGATTACAGGAAACTGGCGGAACTCGAGAAATTGTTTCATAAAGCGGGCATCAGCCCTGCTTACTATTTGGTATTCGATTCGTCATCAGACTTGCCATATGATTTTTATCGACCAGGTGAGGAAGGCGAACGTGTGCCGATTCATTTATTGATGCCAAACAATGAACTACGTGAGCTATCGAGGTCTTCTGAAATCGTTGAAGCCATTTCAGGCAAACGAAGAACGGATCATAAATTGTACTTCCCCGAAGATTTATTGACAGAAGATACAAAGAAAAAAGCCGTGAAGAAGAAAATTTTAGAGTTGCTTTACGGACAAGCATAGAATAGGAGGTTGCCTTAATTGTTAGAGGAACATGCGAAAATTGTCCAGTTCATCACGCTGGCGGGAGAAGTAATGGGGCGTAAGAAGCTCCAAAAAATGGTGTACATTGCGAAGAAAATGAACTTTCCATTCCAGGAAAAATACCAATTCCACATGTATGGGCCTTATTCAGAAGAGCTGACTTTACGTGTAGAGGAATTATGCAATATGGCGTTCTTGTCTGAGAAAAAAGAAGACAAAGGGTCGTACGTGCAATATACGTACGCATGTACCGAAGAAGGAAGTCAGTTTTTATCAACAGTGGATGGCAATCATCCAAAGCTCGATTTATGTATAGAGCGCTTGAATGATAAAAGTTCACGCTTTCTTGAAATGGTCTCAACTTTGTTATACTTCGACCATCTAGAACGCACAGAACAAGTAGAGAAATTGCATGTCGTTAAAGGGAAATTGAATTTTACGGAAACAGAAATTGAAGCGGCCTTTGACTTTATCAAGAATCTTCAAATGTGTATTCAGTAACACATATGAAAACATATAAAAGCAGAGCAATTCACATATGAATTCTCTCTGCTTTTTCTTTTTCTAAAAATGCACCTTTTAATAGGGTTTTATCCTATAATTGTAAAAAGTGAAAAGGGGTAATAATATGCAAAGAATTTTTACCAAAAGATTATTATTGAGAGAATGGAAAGAGACCGACTATAAAGATTTATATGAGTATGCAAAAAGTGATTTGGTTGGACCAAACGCAGGTTGGAAACCTCATAAAGATGAGAAAGAAAGCAAAGATATTATTCAAATGTTTATTGCAAGTAAAGATACGTATGCAATAGAACTTATTTCTGAAAATAAGGTGATCGGCGGAATAGGACTTCATGACAGAAAGCCAGATGAACTATTATCACACTTAAGTCAAAAAGAAATAGGATATGTCTTAAATCCTAATTATTGGGGGAATGGATTTGTCCCTGAAGCTGTAAATGGCTTACTAAAATATGGATTTGAAGAATTAAACCTAGATATCATTTGGTGTGGACATTATGATTTCAATCATAACTCTAAAAGGGTCAATGAGAAATGTGGATTCCAATACAAATTCGATAAAAAATTGATATTGGAAAGGTTAGATGGAAAAGAAGTCACCTGCCTATATTATTGTATTAATAAAACAGACTATAAGGTCGCTTCCCCTATTTGAAACTTATAAAAATAATGACCTTTAATATAAACACTTTGTCGGTTAACCCAAACGTTTGCGCACATAAATTGGCCAATGAAAAAAGCTGATTACATGGTCTAATGTAATCAGCTTAGGTCAATCATAATAAAGCGGGAATCCGCATTATTTACTTATTTATCGCTAAACAGCTTTCCAGCTACTGCGTAATGATTTTTTGGCATATCTTCGATAAAGACAACTACGTTTTCAACAGGAGCATTTGTTGTTTCAGCAACAGCAGCGGTTACTTTTTCTACAAGCGCGCGTTTTTGATCGTCTGTGCGACCTTCAAGCATTTTTACAGTTACGTATGGCACTGGAGTTCCTCCTCTTTCACAAAATTTTATCTATTCGTTATAATAACAGAACGGAGGGGACTAGCGTATGACAAATGAAGAAAAACCAAAACAAAAGCTTGGATTCACAATCATAAAAAATGATCCAACAGATGGTCACGGTGGTTTCGGTGTAGGTTCTTTGACACTTGAACATGTATCACCGGTCATCATTGACGTCGAAGAAAAAACCGCCAAAGTTGAAATTGGTGCCATGCATGCAAGAAGCGATACGGAACGCGGGATCAAATTCACAACGAATCGTGAAGATTCTGAAGGTGGTAAATTATTTTGGCTTGTATGGGTTACCATTGACCACAAAGCAACAGGACCCTACTATGCAGGCGTGACCGGATGTGAAATGGTCATCAACCGTGAAAAGCGCAGAGGATTCAAGATTCTGGCTGACCACGTAAACAAGATGGACAAATCAATGAAACGTCATATCATTGTTGACCAAATGGACGATTCATCTAAGGAAATATTGCGGGACTTTTTACAATCGCATAACCCAGAAATGTGGGCACGTAGTGAAGAAAAACTTCATCATGAATTGAATTCCTAATATTGTCAAACAGTTGTACAAAATGTGACATTTTCATGCACCTCTGTTCAATGGTTGAATATGTCGAAAAAAGCAAGTACACTTGAAACATAGCTGACAAAAAGTGAGCTAGGACAATTGGAAACGCGTCTGTACATGAGCGCCGTGAGACATTTGTGTCAAACCCAAGCCAAATGCCTCATGTTTCTCATGTCAGCGCCAACCAAGAAAAAAGCTTTCTGTTTCATCGGATAATCATTTCCGAGAAAGAGAAAGCTTTTTTATTTGTTTTTAATAGTTATTGGAAAAGCCTTATTGGTCCCCTCGAAAAGTTCATTCGAGGGGTATTTTTGTTGGGAGAAAATGGCTGTAAAGAAATAAACTCTGATTGAAAGGGAATAAACCTTAATCGTCATCATCGTTTCTAAAGAAAGAAAACGGGAACAGTGACCATGGATCGTCGCTATCCATTTCAATAACTTCATCGGCATCCTCATTTGTTTTCACATCTTCCAACAATTGTTTCTGTAGCTTCGGATCGGTACAAAGCCGTTTTGGTATGTCTTCTTTTTTTACATACATTAAGCGCTGTTTCGTACAGGCTGAAACTGCCAGACCGCCAGTTTCGATATCCACAATGACACCGGTCACACCTTTAGGAGGCAAGAATGGTTCGGCGGTTACGCCTTGATGAACTCTCTCCATGTAATCAATCCAAATATTTTTCGTTGCTTGTTTGTCTTCTGCTAGCTGGAGCTGCTTGCCGGCGTCATATCCATTCCAAACACCCGTTGTTAAAGTTGGGGTATATCCAACGAGTACTTGATCGGAAATCGTCGTTCCCGATTTGGCCGCATATGGTCGCGTTTGTTTTCCGCGAATCGACAATCCGGTTGCCGGCGCATAATCGTTGAAAACGGGGTCAAACATGCCGGTCATTAAGTGCGTTAAAATAAACGCATCTTGAGCTGACATGACACGGTCATCATCATCCCGTTCTTTCGGGTCTGCTTCAAAAACGACTTCGCCATGACTGTCTCTAATTGATAGCACGGTCCGAAACGGTTGATCGATGCCGCCATTCGCTATTTTATTAAAAGCGCCAGTCAAGTCTTTCAAAGTCACTTCGGACGTGCCGAGTGCCATTGCTGGCGTTTCCTGCACGGATGTTTCAACTCCTAAGCGCTTTAATAACGATTCAAACGGTTTATAGCCTACCTTCTCAAGTGTTTTTACGGCATATATATTATCTGAAATGGCTATTGCCTGTGCCAATGAAATCGGATGATTCGCAAACTCGCCGTTAACATTTTTAGGCTCGTATTGCGAACGGCCATTGTCATACGTGAAAATGGTGCGCTCGCTCTCAAGGAATGTCAAAGGGGAGAACCCTTCTTCAAGAGCCGCTGCATATAACAGTGGTTTGATGGTGGATCCAGGTTGGCGTTTTGCCTGAGTCACACGGTTAAATGAACTTTCCGAATAAGAGCGCCCACCGATTAATGCCGTTACATAACCTGTTTCAGGTTCCATACTGACAAATCCTACTTCCAGGCTGTCTTTCGGCATCCAGTCAGCGACTACTTCTTCTGCGACTTTTTGATGTTGGGTGTTCAACGTGGTTTCGATTGTCCAGCCACCTTCAGCGATGGCGCGTCCTTTTTTGGCTAAAATACGATCCGCTTCAGCCCATGCTTCGTCGAGGAAGTAAGGTGCTACCGATTTAGTTCCCTTCCATTCCTCATTTTTCAAAACAATTTGCTCATCACGTGCACGTCGCACGGCTTCTGTTGATACCATTTCCTGTGATTCCATTAAGCCAAGGACTATGTTTTGGCGTTTGTAGGCGTTCTCTTCATTGATCAACGGTGAATAAATACTCGGACCTTTTGGAATCGAAATGAGCAAAGCTGATTCAGCCAACGTCAGGTCCTTACTTGGCTTGCCAAAATAAAAGCGGCTTGCGGCTTCCACTCCGTACATGCCATGACCGAAGTACACCGTGTTTAAATAACCTTCCAACAATTCATCTTTCTCATAAAAGGTTTCCATGCGGTAAGCAAACAGAGCTTCTTTCGCTTTACGAGTCCAAGTTTTATCATGGGTTAAATATAGATTTCGGGCATACTGCTGAGTAATGGTACTCGCGCCCTCCACTTTTTTCATGGCTTTTACATCTTTTAATAAAGCCGTCGCAATTCGTGTGTAATCGAAACCATGATGCTCGTAAAATTCCTGATCTTCAACTGCCAAAATGGCGTCACTTATAAAAGGGGACATCTCCTCTAACTTCACCCAGTAGCGTCTTTGCTCGGCAAAACGGTCCCCGATGGAATGACCGTTGCGATCTAAAAACACGGTTGCTTGAGGGACGGCAAGAGATGGTGGACCAAGAATTTGTGCATATATACGCAATGCCAAAAGAATAGTGCACAATGCACTGATTGACACAATGGAGTACCAGATAACGGATCGAAGCTTTTGGTGCTTTCGTTTTTTTTGTTGTAAGTCAGCTCGTCGCAATTGCTTTCACTCCGTTCATCCATACTTTTTAGTAGTATGGTAAATTCATGGGAGGATTAAACGCGTGAATAGAGAAAATGACAAATGCAAAAACGAGTGGTATATCATTTTTAGGCAGCTAAATGATTCTGTTACCAAATCAAAAATAGAACTGTTAAGAAATAATAGTTGCACTTTTGTCAAAAACATCTATACTTTTTCTGTATTTGTTTTTCGGCAGACCGCGTTCACTTTCGCTACATGCCGGGAACGGATCCACTAACCTCGTAAGTAAAGGAGAATGCATTATGGCTGGATTTTGGTTTACAGAAAAACAAACCGAGAACTTTGGCATTACGATGAAGGTGAACCGTACCTTGCATACGGAGCAAACGGATTTCCAATTGCTCGAAATGGCGGAAACGGCTGAATGGGGCAATATGTTATTCCTGGACGGCATGGTAATGACTTCGGAAAAAGACGAATTCGTATACCATGAAATGGTGGCACACGTGCCTTTATTCACACATCCAAACCCAGAGAACGTTTTAGTTGTCGGTGGCGGAGACGGTGGGGTAATTCGTGAAATCATGAAACACCCACAAGTGAAAAAAGCGACACTTGTAGACATCGATGGCAAAGTGATTGAGTACTCGAAAAAATATTTACCAACAATCGCATCAGAATTGGAAAACCCACGTGTCGATGTACAAGTAGGAGACGGTTTCATGCACATTGCTGAATCTGAGAACCAATACGATGTCATCATGGTAGATTCAACAGAACCTGTAGGTCCAGCAGTGAACTTGTTCACAAAAGGCTTCTATGCAGGTATTTCAAAAGCGCTAAAAGAAGATGGAATTTTCGTTGCACAGTCGGACAACCCTTGGTTCACACCAGATTTAATCAAGCAAGTTCAAAAAGACGTGAAAGAAATTTTCCCTATCACTCGTTTATATACGGCAAACATCCCTACGTACCCAAGTGGTCTTTGGTGCTTCACACTTGGATCGAAAAAATACGATCCTTTGACAGTAGAAGATGCACGTTTCCACGAAATCGACACGAAATACTACACGAAAGAATTGCATAAAGCAGCATTCGTGTTACCGAAGTTCGTGAAAGATTTAGCGGGGGAATAATTAATGAGATTTGATGAAGCCTATTCAGGCAATGTGTTTATTAAAAGTCATCCAAATTACGACGAATCACAAGCTGTCATTTACGGCATGCCGATGGACTGGACAGTTTCCTACCGTCCAGGTTCACGATTCGGTCCACAACGTATTCGTGAAGTGTCAATCGGCCTTGAAGAATACAGTCCGTATTTGGATCGTGACCTTGACGAAGTAAATTACTTCGATGCAGGGGATATTCCGTTACCTTTCGGGAACCCGCAAAAAAGTTTGGACGAAATCGAAACGTTCGTGACAAAATTGTTAGCTGACGGAAAAGTTCCAGTCGGAATGGGTGGCGAGCACTTAGTGTCTTGGCCAGTTATGAAAGCTGTCGCTGCAAAGTATCCGGATTTGGCAATCATTCACATGGACGCACATACTGATTTACGTGAATCTTACGAAGGAGAAGCACTTTCACACTCCACACCAATTCGTAAAATCGCCGATCACATCGGTCCAAAAAATGTTTACTCATTCGGTATTCGTTCAGGCATGAAAGAAGAATTTGTCTGGGCAAAAGAAAACGGCATGCACATTTCAAAATTTGAAGTGCTGGAGCCGTTAAAAGAAGTGTTGCCAACATTGGCAGGACGTCCAGTATACGTAACAATCGACATTGATGTACTTGATCCTGCACACGCACCAGGTACTGGAACAGTCGACTGCGGAGGTATTACATCTCGTGAATTACTGGCGTCTATCCATGCGATTGCAGGTTCCGACGTAAACGTCGTTGGCTTCGACTTAGTGGAAGTAGCGCCAATTTACGATTCATCTGAACAAACTGCAAACACTGCAAGCAAACTCATCCGTGAAATGCTTTTAGGCTGGGTAAAATAAATGCGTAAAGCGCCACTCTAGCTCGACTCCGACGTTGGAAGCAAAGTTTACTGTGTGCCAAGTAACTGCAGACACACCGGAAGGCTAAGTTCCTAGCCTCGTGTCGGAACGCCTTCATGACCCATCCTGTGGGCCTAAGCGGAGGTGCGAGCTGGCGCTTGGAGCTAGGCAATAATAAAAGCGTGATGCTCTCATTTCTGAGAAGCATCACGCTTTTTTATTTGTGAAATGAAAGACGCGATTACGTCCGTTCGCTTTCGCCTCATACATAGCTGAATCAGCAGCACTATAAAGTTCCTGAATCGTTGAGCCATTATCCGGATAGGAACTTACTCCCACGGACACCGTAATTGAAACTTCCAGGTTATCTGAAACGAGGAATGGGGTGTTTGCCACACAGGAGCGTATGCGTTCACCTAGATAAAGTCCCATTGCAGGAGGGGAATTAGCAATCAATACGGCAAATTGTTCGCCGCCATTTCGTGTGACGTATCCCTCATTTTCCGAAACGAGATCCTTCAGACGCTTGCCAAGTTCCCTTAATATTTCATCGCCCGCTGGATGACCGTAAATATCATTCACTTTTTTGAAAGAATCGATATCGATGGAAATCATGCTGAAAGGCTTGGTTGATTCTGTAATGTAAGAATGTGTCAGCTGATGGAATTTGCGATTATTATAAAGACCAGTCAGATAATCGGTCTCTGATAATAATTCAGTATGACGGATTTTCTTAAAATGCTCGTTTAATTCGATTAAAATGAACAGTACAGTAAAGAATGAAAAGGCGGAATAAATGATATAGTACAGGACTTCGTGAACGTTATTCAATGCTGGATACATGATATAGACGATTAAAAGAGCAGTTTGAGCAGTTGCATAATAAAAATAAAGATGAGCATTTCTAAATGTCATCCTATATTTAAAACTGAACGCCCCAATCACAATTCCCATGAGGATAACGTTCAATCCTGCAAGAATTCCAGTCGTAGTGAATTCCTCCATGATAAACATCCGTGTCACACCAATAATCAGTCCGCTGATGATAGGAGCAATCGGTCCGCCAAAAATTCCGGAAATCACAATTACTACGTGTCTTGCATCAAGTATAATCAAATCAGACAGATTGACAGCGGATTCCATCAAGATAAAACCAGCCAATCCAGCAATAATTCCAATGATATAAGGATGTGTTTTCGGGAAAGGGAAATTCGATCGCACAACATCTTGGAAGGGCCAATAGGACAAAACCGCGAAAGTGAATAAAATACAAAAGTTAATAAGTAATTCGAAAAGCATGACTTTTCCTCCGTGAGAAATTCTAGCGTTAGTATAACATACCTAAAAAAACGATTAAGTAAATTTTAACAAATTATTACAATAGCGATGTCCTTTAAAACGACATTTGAAATAAAGTATATAAATCACTTATAATAAAAAGGTTATAGAAAAGCGTAAAGCGCCGTTTTAGGTCGACGCCGGCGCTGGAAGGTCCGATGCGAAAGTTCACTTTCGCCTGAGGAACTGAAGCTTAGGTGCGGCCTGGCGCTTGAAGCTAGACATAGAAAAGCGTAAAAGACATTTCCTTGGTAAGGAAATTAAACAAAATCACAAGGAAGCGGGTGGACTTGTTATGAATACAAAAGTAAAAGTAAGGTTGAAAACGACCATCCGGCAACCTAATGAAGAACCGGAAATCTATGAATTATGGGCAACTGGCACTTTGATTGAAAAAGATGAGTCATCCTATTTAAAATATGCGGAAGTTCAAGATGACAAAGATGTGAACACCACTGTCAAAATGGGTGAAACCGAAGCCCTGGTACTGCGAAGCGGCGGAATTAATATGCGTCTCCCTTTTATTAAGGACTCAGAGCAGACAGGCAGTTACGATAGCGAATATGGCATGTTGATGGTGACAACCAATACACGGCAGATGACGTTTGAGCAAAATGAACACGACGGCCATTTTGTCGTTCAATATGATTTAGACGTGAGCGGGCAACCCGTTGGCGAATACACACTTGAATTTCATTACACGGAGGGATCGCAATGAACGCAGTAGAACAAGTTCAACAATCCATTAAAGAAGCATTACAGAAAGCTATATTGAAAGCCGAATTAACTGATTCGGAAGGAATGCCTGGCATTCATTTGGAATCCCCACGTGATAAAGCGAATGGCGATTATGCTACAAACATTGCGATGCAGCTGACGAAGCTTGCGAAGAAGCCACCTCGTGCTATTGCTGAAGCTATTTTGGAAAACCTTGATACAACTGGCACAGTTATCGAGAAAATCGAAATTGCCGGTCCAGGATTTATGAACATCTCAATTCGCAAAGATTACTTGGCGGACGTGGTGAAAGCTGTCTTGGAACAAGGTGCTGATTATGGCCGTTCAAAAGCTGGCGCTGGTGAAAAAATTCAAGTGGAGTTCGTTTCGGCGAATCCAACAGGTGATTTGCATTTAGGGCATGCCCGTGGTGCATCAGTCGGAGATTCATTATGTAATGTATTGGATTTTGCAGGCTATGACGTGTCACGTGAATACTATATCAATGACGCCGGGAACCAAATCAACAACTTGGCACATTCATTGGAAGCGCGCTACAAGCAAGCATTGGGTCAAGATGCTGACATGCCTGAAGATGGCTATCACGGTCAAGATATCATTGATATCGCAAAAGAGA
Source organism: Paenisporosarcina sp. P4_D4 (assembly GCF_056401835.1). Lineage (NCBI taxonomy): Bacteria > Bacillati > Bacillota > Bacilli > Caryophanales > Caryophanaceae > Paenisporosarcina > Paenisporosarcina sp. P4_D4. The sequence goes on from NZ_JBFUIO010000001.1 coordinate 146,319, forward strand.
TGGCAAGCGAGCATGGCGATGCATTGCTTCAGAAATCTGCTGAAGAACGCTTTGCATTCTTCCGTTCACATGGTCTAAAAGTGGAACTTGCAAAACTTCAAAAAGATTTAGCCGATTTCCGAGTTAGCTTTGATGAGTGGTATTCAGAAACTTCTCTATACGAAAACGGCAAGATTGAAGTCGCTTTGGATAAATTACGTGCGAATGGTCACGTATTTGAAGAAGAAGGCGCAACTTGGTTCCGTTCGACAACATTTGGCGATGACAAAGACCGTGTGCTGATTAAAAACGACGGTTCATTCACTTACTTAACACCTGATGTTGCATATCATGAAGACAAAATTGCACGCGGTTTTGATAAATTAATCAACATTTGGGGAGCGGACCACCATGGTTACATCCCACGTATGAAAGCGGCAATCCAAGCACTTGGATATGATCGAGATACGCTTGAAGTAAGCATTATTCAAATGGTTCAATTGTATAAAGACGGCGAAAAAATGAAGATGAGTAAACGTACTGGTAAAGCGGTCACGATGCGTGAACTTGTTGAAGAAGTTGGTTTGGATGCCGTTCGTTACTTCTTCGCGATGCGTTCTGGCGATTCACATATGGACTTCGATTTAGATTTAGCTGTCTCACAATCAAATGAAAATCCTGTGTATTATGCACAGTATGCGCACGCGCGTATCAGCTCGATTTTACGTTCTGCTGAAGAGCAAGGATTCAGCGCTTCGAATGCTCAATTAGATTTATTAAAAGCTGAAAAAGAAATAGATGTTCTGAAGAAAGTGGGTGACTTCCCGCAAGTTGTGGCTGATGCAGCGAAAATCCGCTCACCACACCGCGTTGCGACATACATCCAAGAACTTGCAGCAACCTTCCATAGTTTCTACAATGCAGAAAAAGTATTGGATGCAACGAACGAAGACATGACACGTGCACGTCTAGCTCTTATTACGGCAGTCCGCACAACTATCGCAAATGCCCTACGTCTGATTGGTGTAAGCGCACCTGAAAAAATGTAATTTTAATAACCAAAGCCATTTCACTCGAAAGATGTGGAATGGCTTTTTTTGCGCCCGGCACCGCATGCAAATTTAACGAAATTCAGATAAGTGAATGCGAAATCTAGATAAACGTATTCGAATTCGAGATAAAGCCTCATGAAATGCAGATAACGCAACTTGAATTCCAGATATCCACCCGCGAAATGGTGAAATCTTCAATTTCACGCAATCCGAGTCACCCACAAAAACCTTCTCGACACCCATCAGAAATCCTGTATAATGAAAAATGAATTACATAGCCCCAACACGAAGGTGCTCTGCTTCAATCGCAGAGTTAAAAGGGAAGTCGGTTCAAATCCGACGCGGTCCCGCCACTGTATGTGAGAGGAGGCGCATCAAGTCACTGAAGCAAACTTAGCTTTGGGAAGACGCGCCAACCACTGATCACAAGCCATGAGACCTGCCTACGTGCGCAACACCCGCAACCCTACGAGGATAGGAATGGTGTGAATCAGCTCGTGCTCATTTTAGCAAAAGCCTAAATTCAACCAACCATCTTCCGACAAAAAGCGGAGGATTTTTTTGTGTCCAAAAACATAAACATCAAGGAGGAAATCAACAATGAAAAAGATTTGGCAATTATGGCTCGCAACTGCGCTTGCAGCGATATTATTAACAGCATGTGGGCAGGAAGAAGCAAAACCTGCAGACAGCAAAACACAAGATACAGAAATTGGACAAGAGGCTTCCCAATTTCCTCTAACAATTAAGGATGTCACTGATAATGAAATTACCTTGGAAGAAGCACCAAAAGCAATCGTTTCAATGATTCCAAGCAATACAGAAATTTTGTATGCTCTTGGCTTAGAAGAAGAAGTAGTGGGCGTTTCGGATTACGATAACTACCCAGAAGAAGTTGCTTCTAAAGAAAAAATTGGTGGACAAGAATTTAATGTAGAAAAAATTATTTCTTTAAATCCAGATTTAGTACTTGCACATGAATCAGGTCTCGGAGTAGGTGAGGCTGGAATTAAACAATTGCGTGATGCAGGGTTAAACGTGTATGTTGTGAAATCTGCAGTAAGTTTTGATGAAGTGTATGACACGATGGCTACTATTGGCCAAGCGACAGGTAAGATTAAAGAAGCTGAAGAAATGGTACAAACAATGAAGGATGAAGTAGCAACGATTCAAGAAAAGGCTTCAACCATTGAAACGAAGAAAAAAGTATTTGCGGAAATATCTCCAGCTCCAGAAATTTATACAGCAGGTAAAAACACATTTATGAACGAAATGATCGAAATATTGAACGCAGAAAATATTGCATCAGATCTAGAAGGTTGGATCATGATGGACCCTGAAGAAATTGTAAAGCGTAATCCGGATGTAATATTAACAACTTACGGAAACTATGTACCAGATGCAGCGGAGCAAGTTTTGGCTCGTGAAGGTTTTGGTACAGTTACAGCTGTGAAAAACAAGGCAGTAATGGATGTGGATGGTGATACGACAAGTCGTCAAGGTCCTCGTTTAACAGAAGGCTTATTAGAATTGGCAAAAGCAATTCATCCTGAGGTCTTCAGTGAATAAAACCTGGTTTGCCTATGTAGCTTCTGTATTCGTACTGATTGCTGCTGTGCTGGTTGGGGTAACGGCTGGATCGGTTTCGATTCCTGTGCAAGTCTTGTGGAATCCTGACATGGATGAAGCTGCATCAAACATACTTTGGAATATTCGCATACCTCGTGTTGTGCTAGCTGGTTTAGTTGGTGCATCACTTGCTATAGCGGGAGCAGCTTTCCAAGGATTGTTGAAAAATCCATTAGCGGATCCATATACGTTAGGAGTGTCGTCCGGTGCCTCAGTTGGCGCCGTGGTGACACTCTTTTTCGGAATTTCTGTACCCTTTCTAGGCTTGTTCACATTGCCAGTTTTCAGTATGCTCGGTGCTTTTTTAACTATGGTTACTGTTATGAGTTTTGCCAAGCTCATAGACCGCGCGATGAAGATGGAAACGATCATTCTCACAGGAATAATATTTAGTGCATTTTTGGGATCTGTCATCTCTCTTATGATTTCACTTTCAGGTGAAGAGCTCCGTCAAATTATTGGCTGGTTGCTTGGTAGTGTGTCAATGCGAGGTTGGCCCTATGTCACAATGGCATTACCGTTTATGACGATCGGTTTTTTACTATTATGGCTAAATCGACGCGAGCTTAATGCATTAGTTTTTGGCGAGGAACGTGCCATGCATTTAGGTGTAAATGTGAAACGACGTAAAATGATGATTTTAACAGGAGGTTCGATTTTAACTGGTGCTGCGGTATCGGTTTCTGGAACCATTGGCTTTGTTGGTCTCGTCGTTCCACATATGACACGTATGTTGTGGGGATCGGATCATCGTCATGTATTACCCTTATCATTTATAAATGGTGCGTCATTACTCATTATTTGTGACTTAGTGTCACGAACCATAATTTCACCGTCTGAGCTACCAATAGGCGTAATTACAGCCTTTATTGGTGCACCAGTGTTTGCGTTTATTTTTTGGAAACAACGAAGAAAGGTGGGTGCGTAATCATGCTAAAAGTCGAAGGATTAACAGGTGGTTATCACGACTCACCGGTTGTAAAAGACGTGTCTTTTCATGTTGTTAAAGGGGAAGTTCTTGGGATATTAGGTCCAAATGGGAGTGGAAAGTCGACCTTATTGAAAATCATTAGTGGTGTACTTCCTTTGAAAGCAGGTACGGTCAAATTAGGTAGCAAACCAATCGAAACATATACTACAAAAGAACTCGCTAAGCATATGGCTGTGTTACCTCAATTACACGGACATGCTTTTTCATATACAGTGCGAGACACGATTTCTCTTGGGAGATACCCTCATCAAAGTGGATTCTTTTCATCTTGGTCTGAGAAAGACGAGCAAGCAATTCAAGATGCAATGCAGCTAACCGACGTGAAAATGTATGAGCATGTTTATCTCGATCAACTTTCTGGAGGAGAACAACAACGTGTTTTTGTGGCGCAAGCACTTGCACAGCAAGCAAAAGTGTTATTACTAGACGAGCCAACTAACCATTTAGATATCGCACATCAACAACAATTGTTAGACACGATTAGAATGCAAGCCACTAAGAATGGATTAACAATCATCTCAGTATTTCATGACATAAATTTAGCTTCCTTGTATTGCGATCGGTTGTTATTAATGGAAGATGGCGAAGTGAAAATAATTGGTGAACCGCATGCGGTACTAAAACAAAAACAGCTAGAAAGTGTCTACAAAGCTCGGGTAAGAAGCCACCCACATCCAGAACAACCGAAACCACAAATTACATTATTGCCAAATTTGAGTGAATTGCAGGAAGAGCACATCATTAAGAAAGACCATTTTGCAGTGTCAAATGAGTATGTGGTCATGCAAGCAAACTTCCCATTAAAAACAGTATCATCAGCAGTTGTAAATCCGGGGTTTGGTTGGTACCGTACGTTTGTTAATCGTCATGTAAAAGCTGATTATGAATGTGACGATAGCACAAATGAGATGTTTGATTATCTGCAAGCACAAGGATTTCCGACAACAGATACAGTGGGAATGATGACGGCTGTTCAAACGAAACATGTGGTCATTGAAGAGTATGATGGAACTTTTGGATCCATTATCATTGCCGTTACAGCGGGCGTAGGAAATGCAGTGGATGTGTCAAAAGCATTTGAACGTGAAGATGAACCTTATGTAGGCACGATTAATACCTGGATAATTGTCAATGGGAAATTATCTGACGAAGCATTCATTCAAGCCATGATTACAGCGACAGAAGCAAAAACAAAAGCTCTTCAAAACGAAGATGTAAGAGACTCTATAACAAATACACTTGCAACTGGAACCTCCACGGACAGTTTACTTATAGCAGCTACTCAAAAAGGGGAACTTTTACCGTATGCTGGACCTATTACAGAGCTAGGGAAATGCATTGGGCGAGGCGTTTTTGAGTGTACTACACTAGCTATCAAACGTTATAAAGTAGCGAAAGGAATGTAAGTATGTCTGCTCATATCATCGCGCTTACTTTTGGCTTACTCCTTGATCGAATAATAGGCGATCCACCCAATTGGACACACCCGGTTCGATGGATTGGTAGATTAATAACAAAATTAACTACTTTGTTGAATAAAGGCCGTCATCGTAAAATCAAAGGTATAATCCTTTTGATATCGGTTGTTGCGGTTACATTCGCTAGCGTATTTGCCTTGGTGTTCACAGCATACGAGATTCACTTTGTTTTTGGAATCGTTGTTGAAAGTATTTTGTGTGCAATAGGGTTTGCCCAAAAAAGTTTGAAAGACGCAGCGATGTCCGTTTATAAACCACTAGTTAATGGTGACTTGAAAGAAGCTAGAATGAAACTATCATGGATTGTCGGTCGCGATACTGAAAAGTTATCCGAATCAGAAATTACACGAGCTGTGGTAGAAACTGTCTCAGAAAATACGAGTGACGGGATAACAGCTCCACTTTTCTTCGCATTTCTTTTCGGGGCACCTGGGCTTTGGTTATATAAAGCAGTGAATACCTTAGATTCGATGGTGGGTCATGAAAATGAGAAGTTTCAAGACTTTGGTTATGCTTCTGCCAAAATGGATGATGTGTTGAACTATATCCCGAGCAGAGTCACAGGCTATATCATCCTAACATGGACAAAAAATTTCAGTAAACAATCCCTTCGCACGAGATTAGCTAATTGGTGGAAAGATGCCAAAAAGCATCCAAGCCCAAATAGTGGGTACTTGGAAGCTGCGACTGCCTATCAACTTGGTGTGCAACTGGGAGGTCTTAATATGTATAAAGGAATTCCTTCTAATCGTCCACGTATGGGAATTTCAGAAAACCCGCTTCGAGCAATTCATATTTTATATACAATCCGTCAAATGCATATCGCTATATTTCTATTTTGGGTAATGATGATGGTTATCGGGGGTGTTTTAAGTGGCATTACCTAACCATGGTGCAAATCCACATCATCTATATAAAAGTTTGGGAATTAATCCTCCCGAACGAATGATAGACTTTAGTGAAAACGTCAATCCATTCGGTCCCCCTACCTCAATACAAACTGACTGGTATAAATTCCAACCGTTTATGATGGGGTATCCAGATCCACTTGGCGAACCTTTTCGAACAGCAATCGCTGAGTATCACAACATCTCGCCTTACTCCATTTTCGTTGCAAATGGAGCCGCAGAAATATTTTCATTGCTTGCACAAAGGTACAGAGGCAAACGAGCGATAATCGTTCACCCAACTTTCTCTGAATATGAAACGACTTTAAGAGCACGCGAAGTGGAAATTGTGAACTTGCACATGACTGATATCATTACGGGTGAATACCCGATTGATGAAATGAAAATGCATATGCAACAAGCCGATGTCCTATACTTATGTACACCGAATAACCCAACTGGCACATTGCCAAAACGCAAAGTTTTAGTGGATTTAGTAGAATACGCGAAAAAAGCAAACTGTGACATCGTATTGGACGAAGCCTTCATTGATTTCATTTCAGAACAATCATCATTAATTTCTGACATGAATTTTAGTCATTTGATTATTGTTCGCTCAATGACAAAAATGTACGCAATGCCTGGTCTAAGGCTAGGATACATGGCAACAGCCCCTTCCATAGTCAAAGAAATTCAACAACTGGCACCACATTGGAATGTGAATAGGATAGCAACTGAAATTGGTTCTCTCGTATTAAAAGATGAAGAGTTCCGGCAGAAAACAATTCTTCATAGCAAAAACATGCTGCTCGACATGAGTGCTTTTCTAAAAGCAAAAGGTTGCGAAGTAACAGAATCACAAGCCAACTTTTTATTGTTTAAGTTACAACAACCAGACAGTGAATTTTTCCAATACTTTTTAAGACAAGGGTTGGTTTTAAGACATACCGAGAATTTTCAAGGACTTGACGGTCATTGGTACAGAATTGGTATGAAGACCGCAGAAGATATGGAAATCCTTAAAAAGGAGTTAACAGTATGGTTCGAGGCACGCTAACATTTATCTCTGGCGGTGTACGAAGTGGAAAAACAGGTTTTGCTGAAGAATGGCTAATGAATCGCTCGTGTTCGCGACTAATCTATCTCGCGACGGGCGTTGCCAACGACAGTGAAATGGAACAACGCATCAAACGCCATCAACAGGATCGAAAAGACTATAAAAACAACTGGCTGACGATTGAACAACCTCGTCAAATAGAAGGAATTTTGCCATCCATCCGACCTGGTGACGGGGTTCTGATTGACTGCATCACTACGTGGTTAGCCAATGAATTGTACGAAGGATGGGCAATGGATGACCCATGTTTAAAACGTGAAAACTGCATGCATGAAAAAGAGAGACGTTTCCATGAAACGATTAATTCGTTGCTGAAAAACGGGACAACCGTAGTCGTCATTTCCAATGAAGTATTAGATGAGCCTATGTCGAAAATTCCAGATGTAGTAATCTATCAGCAATGGCTGGGAATGCTCCACCAGTGGCTCGTCAAAGAGAGTGATTATGCATATGAACTTACATATGGACTAGCAAAGAAGTGGAAGTAAGGGGGAATACATATGAACGGTATTATGATACAAGGGACAGCTTCTAACGTCGGAAAGAGCATGATCTGTACAGCACTTTGCCGGTTATTTGCAAATGAGGGTTTTCATGTAGCACCATTTAAATCTCAAAATATGTCGACCTTTTCTACAAAAATAGGTAATGGATTAGAAATCAGTACCGCTCAATTTGCACAGGCAGAAGCGGCAAAAGTTCAACCTCTTCCACAAATGAACCCTATTTTATTAAAGCCCTCTGGACATATGTCTTCTGAAGTATGGTTGTTAGGTGAAAAAGTGGAGGAAATGTCCGGGGTAGCGTATCGTGAATCTTTTTATGATCATGGCTTGACAGTTATCAAACAATCGCTTTCGTTTGTGAGTGAGCACTATGATGTAGTTGTGTTAGAAGGAGCGGGAAGTCCAGTAGAAGTAAACTTAACTGACCGAGAACTTGTCAATATGAAAATTGCTGATTTAGCGGATGTGCCAGTATTGCTTGTTGCTGATATTGAACGTGGTGGAGTTTTTGCAACAATCGTTGGGACTCTGGAATTATTGGCTCCAAATCATCGGAATCGTGTAAAGGGCCTCATTATTAATAAGTTTCGTGGAGATAAGGAATTGTTTCAGGAGGGCGTATCATTTATTGAGTCCTACACAGGAATTCCAGTTCTCGGCGTTATTCCATTTATGGATAACCACGAAATTGAAGAGGAAGATTCTTATATTACTCAACATGATTCAATTTCAAACAAGTCTGGTGAAGATAAATATGATGAATGGGCTCTTCATGTTGCATCCCATTTAGATTGGGAAAAAATAAAGAATATGGTGAAGCTACCATGATACGCGGGGTATTGCTTGCTCTACAATTTTTTACCATTATCCCAATTAATAAAGAACTGAATATGAATCGGAAATCAGTAACGATGATGTTTGCCACTCTCCCCTGGATAGGGGGGGCATTCGGGCTGATCACTTCAATTGTTTGGTTGTATCTTGATGTAAGTCCTCTTTTTTTAGCATTTACCATCGTGTTAATCGGTATTGTGCTTTCAGGTGGACTGCATCTGGATGGATTTGCTGATACGAGTGATGCCTTTTTTTCTTATCGTAACCAAGATAAACGCCATGAAATATTAGACGATCCACGGATAGGTGCTTTTGGCACAATGGCTTTACTATTTCTTATTGTGGGAAAAATCGTTTTGCTTGCAGAGATAATTACGCAAAACGGGATGAAGTGGGAGTGGTTAGTGGTTACCCCATTTTTAGCGAGAGCGACAATGGTTTACTACTTTCTCATTACACCTGAAGCAAAGGATAAAGGATTGGCAGCTTTCTTTAAAAAACGCTATGACCACAGAATGTTACTCACAGCAACACTCATTTCAATTGCTATAGGCCTTGGATTTATCGTTATTGTCGGTGTGGAAATGTTATTTGCCATCACCACACTTGTTGCTCTGTTAATTTGTGCACATGCATATAAACTTTGGACGAAAAAACATTTCGGAGGGGTCACGGGAGATGTCTCAGGTGCTTTCGTTGAAGGGATGGAAGTGATATTATGGCTGTTGATTTTCGTCTTACTTTAATAAGGCATCTGCCGACATTAGCGAATGTTGAAAGACGCTACATCGGTTGGAGTGACGAATCAATTAACCAGTTGTCATATGTAGATATTCAAGGGATTTTGTCCCCGGAGATTATTTACGGAAGTGACCTAAAACGGTGCCATCAAACAGCTTCCATTTTTTATCCTAAATCATCCTACCAAAGTTCACCAGCTTTTCGTGAGATGTCCTTTGGTGACTGGGAGCTAAAGACTTATGAGGACTTAAAGGAAGATGCCAACTATCAAAAGTGGGTGTCTAATCCAGATAAAATATCCCCTCCAAACGGTGAGTTTTTACACCAGATGGCTACACGCGTTCTAATTGGTCTAAAAAGTATTCCTTGCAATCATCCAGTTGTAGTAACACATGGTGGACCTATTCGTTTTGTGCTCCATAAGTTTGCACCAGATGTGCGTGATTTTTGGTCAAGGGATGTCAAACACGGGGACAAATGGACATTACACTGGGACAGTCGTAAGAGCTTTGAGGAGGAAAGAAGATGCAAGTCTATATCGGTGGAGCGAATAACGGCAAGCGATCGTATGTCAGACAACTCGTAGTTGAACGAGAAGTGCAATGGATTGAATGTGCAGATAATAAGGACTTGCCAAAAGCGAATGCTCAGACAATCGTTCTTGCTGGGGTGGAAGCTTTTGTTGAGCATCATATAAACAGTCCAGAAGAACGGGTCATTCAAGATTTCATGAAAACATTAAATACATATCGCGCACAAAGTGATGTCATAGTGATTGTGACAGAAAACGGACGTGGAATAGTACCAATCGAAGCCGAAACACGTGAACTTCGAGATCGATGTGGCAGGTTATGCCAACAGATTTTCAAAGAAGCAACAAACGTTACACGTATTTGGTATGGCTTAACTGAATCATTAAAATAGCACTTCAAATCACTTCAAGGGGGACAATCAAGTTGAGAATATATACACGAACTGGAGACAAAGGACAAACAAGTTTAATTGGGGCACGCGCAGATAAAGATGATCCACGAGTTGAAACTTATGGAACAATTGATGAAGTGAATTCGTTTATTGGCAAAGCAATGACAGAACTAGATCCAACCATTTTCACGGACTTGCTTACAGACTTAGAAGCAATTCAAAATGAATTATTCGATTGTGGCGGAGATTTAGCAAACGTCAAGCCAAATCGGACATATAAAATGACAGAAGAGCCAGTAGAAGTATTAGAGAAACGAATTGATGAACTAATGGAAGAACCGCCAATGCTCGAACGATTTATTTTACCAGGAGGATCACCAGCTGCCGCAACTCTGCATATCGCGAGAACTGTAACACGTCGTGCTGAAAGACAAATGGTGACCTTGATGAAAGTAGAAGAAGACATACCTACTGTAGTGCAACGTTATTTGAATCGCTTGTCAGACTATTTATTTGCTGCTTCACGAGTAGCCAACTCGCGGGTCAACGTACCAGACAACGAATACGTGCGTTCTGCAAAAGTTTTTAGAAATGGTGGACGAGCGAAAAAAGTGGAGGAATAATCGATGAATGTTCGTTTAATAACAGTAACCGCTTTGATTGCAACTTTATGTGCGATTGGTGCGCTCTTCAAATTACCTGTGGGAATCGGTTCGGCAGCTTTAGACGCAGTGCCTGCTTTAGTTTCCATTGCAATTTTACCACCTGTATTTTCAGGAATAGCGGCATCGGTCGGTCATTTAGTGTCTGCTTTATCAATAGGAATGCCATTAGGACCATTTCATGCATTAATTGCAGTAGAAATGTTTGGGATACTGTGGATTTTTGCAGTACTTCATCAAAAAGGATGGGTTAGATGGAAATGGCTTTTTTTCATTTTAGCTAATAGCGTAATTGCTCCGCTACCATTTTACTTTTTGATTAGTCCTGCTTTTTTCTATGGAGCTGTGCCATCATTATTACTTGCTTCATGTTTAAATGCAGTCATTGCATTTTTATTAGAACCAGTAATGAAGCGACTATTTCAGAGAGTCGTTGTTAAATGAGAAATGCGCTGAAATTGGCTAACGGATTTGTCGTTACAACTGATAACTCTGGAGGTATAGGTGAAAAACAAGCCGATCTTGTATTTGCACCAAATGATGTCGTCAGTTATTTTGCAGCTCGTGTAGCATTACTCGAACAGTGGGCTGCAAATGCCCAAGTAGAATCTGTAATTATCCACAACTTTTCAGGTGAAGCTGCATGGCAAGGTTATGTTCAAGGTGTTAATCGAATCCTGAAAGACTTAGATTTAGAGCATATTTTAGTAACAGGCAGTAGTGAAACCAATATGGACCTTTTACAATCCGCTATGTCAGTTACAATGATTGGTCATTGCAGAGAAGTTTTTAAGAGTGATGTTACTTGGTTTATTTATGGTCAACCCTTTGTGGGTAATGAAGTGCTTGAGAATTCTAAAGTCATAGCTGACTTGAAAAAAGTGAAGTTAGCAATAGATGGTGGCTTTGTGACATCTATCTGGCCAGTCGGATCAAAAGGGATTCAGGAAGAGGTCAGGATTCTGTTTGCCAATGATAAACTATTTGTTCATTCGGATGTTGATGTCGAAAAGTCAGCTGGACCTTGTACTGTCGTTTTAGTTGGTGTCAAACAAGAATCAATCGAGCGAGCATCAATTCATTTTGGTAATGAATTGAGAGAATTAACGATAAAGCATTAATCCTTCAGACACAACTGAAGGATTTTTTTCTTTCCAGTTTTTCGCAAGAGAAAGCTAAGAAATAGCTACTTAGTATGTTCTGCTAATGAATGGTGACACCTCATTTTTAGATTTGGAGGATATTCATTTCACTGAAAACTTCTAATATTTCCTATTGACTGAATGCTCATTCAGTTTTAAACTGTAACTTAACATCGACAATAATCCATCAATCTACTAAACTATGTCATTAGAAAGATTAACTATTGTTTAACAAAGGGAAGGGGAGAGAGCGATGAACCCGTTATTAATTGCAAACTGGTTTTTATTCTTAGTTGTAACCGCTTACGCAGTTGGTCTTTTTACTTATTTGCTGAAGACACGCTATGAATACATCAAACTCGGCAAGAAAGAGGAGTTTGAAGATAACTTCAAAGAGCGTATGCGAAAAATCATGGTCAATGTATTTGGTCAAAAGAAATTATTGAAGGATAAGAAAAGCGGAATCATCCATGTGATGTTCTTCTACGGATTTCTTCTTGTACAATTTGGGGCAATCGATTTCATCTGGAAAGGCTTGAAGCCTGGGTCACATCTGCCTTTAGGGCCATTGTATCCTGCATTCACATTCTTCCAGGAAGTCGTCACACTGATGATTCTTGTTGCGGTCGTGTGGGCATTCTACCGTCGCTACATAGAAAAATTGGTGCGTTTGAAACGTGGATGGAAATCAGGACTAGTTCTTATATTCATCGGCGGTTTGATGGTTTCCGTATTAGTCGGAAACGGCATGGGTATGATCTGGCATGATCACGCAGCGACATGGGCGGAGCCAGTTGCATCTTCTATCGCAACGATTTTTGGATTCCTGCCTGAAACAGCAGCCATTACGATTTTCTATATCATGTGGTGGGTTCATTTGCTATTCCTGCTTACATTCTTAGTGTACGTGCCTCAATCGAAGCATTTCCACTTGATTACAGGACCTGCAAATACGTACTTCAACCGTACGGATAACGTCGGAAAACTTCGTCCAATTAATTTTGAAGAAGCTGAAGATGAAGAATCGGAAGAAGAAGCGTCATTCGGTGTTGGTAAAATTCAAGATTTATCACAAAAGCAATTGATCGACTTATATGCTTGTGTAGAATGTGGACGTTGTACGAATATGTGTCCAGCTACAGGAACAGGCAAAATGCTGTCACCGATGGACTTAATTACAAAACTACGTAACCATTTAACAAATACAGGTGCTGTATTGACGCAACAAAAACCATGGGTTCCTGCAATGGCCTTCGCCAATACGCAAGGAAATCAATTGGCAGTGGCAGCTCGTGTGGATGGAGCAGTCATCGAAGATATTTATAACCCAGCATTAATCGGGGACGTTATTACAGAAGAAGAGCTTTGGGCGTGTACTACTTGTCGTAACTGTGAAGACCAATGTCCAGTAATGATCGAACACGTATCCCACATCATCGACCTTCGCCGTTACTTAGTCATGACAGAAGGACGTATGGACGGAGATGCTCAACGTGCGATGACAAACATCGAACGCCAAGGAAATCCTTGGGGGCTTAACCGTAAAGAAAAAGAAAACTGGCGTGACGCACGTCCAGACGTGCACATTCCAACAGTGAAAGAAGTTTCTAAAGCTGGTGAAGAATTTGAATACTTGTTCTGGGTGGGCTCGATGGGTTCATTTGACAACCGTTCACAAAAAATCGCCTTGGCCTTCGCTCGTTTAATGAACGAAGCAGGCGTGAAATTCGCTATTCTAGGAAACAAAGAAAAGAACTCTGGCGATACACCACGTCGTTTAGGAAATGAATTCCTATTCCAGGAACTTGCCGGATCAAATATTTCCGAGTTCGAAAAAGCAGGCGTAACGAAGATTGTCACAATCGATCCGCATGCATACAATATCTTTAAAAACGAATACCCAGACTTCGGATGGAATGGAGAAGTCCTTCACCATACCGAAATGCTGTTTGACCTTGTACAACAAGGTCGCTTGAAACCGCAGCATACAATCAATGAAACCATCACGTTCCATGATTCATGTTACTTAGGACGTTACAACGACGTATACGATCCACCACGTGAAATCCTGCGAGCAATCCCAGGCGTCAAACTTGTGGAAATGGAACGTAACCGCGAAACAGGCATGTGCTGTGGAGCTGGAGGCGGCATGATGTGGATGGAAGAACATGTAGGGAACCGTGTGAACGTAGCACGTACAGAGCAAGCACTTGCCGTCAACCCAACCATGATTTCATCCGGATGTCCTTACTGCTTAACAATGCTATCCGATGGAACGAAAGCTAAAGAAGTAGAAGAAACAGTAGGCACATACGACATCGCAGAATTACTAGAACGTTCTGTACTCGGAGACTACATGCCTCCAGTAGAAGTGGAAGAAGAAGAACCAATCCTTCAATAGATTGATAAATTAGTAAATATTCGATACAATAAAATCAAATCAAAGAGGGAGTCGTAGCACTCCCTTTTCGTTTGAAGTAAAGTCGAGCGAGCGTTCAGTCAATAAATAATCCACCCAAAGTGGATTATTTATTTGCGACGAAGCTAGCGTAGCGATGCAGGAGCAAATGGTTTACAGCGACGAGTAACCGCAGGAGCAAATAGTTTCTGCGACGAGTAACCGCAGGAGCAAATGGTTACTGCGACAATACCAGAAAAAGCCGAATGGATAGAAACCGATCGCGAACGGTCATAAACACTCCGTGAGTGATCAAAAAGTCATCACGAGTGGACGAAAACACTCAACGAATGGACAGAAACTCATCACGAGTGGACGAAACCAAAAATAACCAACAGATCCACATAATAAATTGTCGCAATTCTTTAAAAAAACAAAACTGTAAGCGTATACATTCAAAGGGGGCAACAATCATGACAAAAACAGTTATTTTAGATGGCGCACGTACAGCATTCGGGAAAATGGGAGGTGCACTCTCTTCACTTACTGCAAGCGATTTAGGTGGAGTAGCCATCAAAGAAGCATTGAACCGTGCAGGCGTTGCACCAGAATCAGTGGATGAAGTCATCATGGGTACGGTTTTGCAAGCTGGGCAAGGGCAAATTCCTTCTCGTCAGGCAGCTACAAAAGCAGGCCTTCCTTGGAGCGTTAAAACAGAAACAATCAACAAAGTGTGTGCATCAGGTATGCGCGCAGTAACGTTAGCAGATCAATTAATCCGTTTAGGTGAAGAAGAAACAATCGTTGCAGGCGGCATGGAATCCATGTCAAACGCTCCGTATTATTTGCCTAAAGGTCGATTCGGGTTACGTATGGGCGATGCACAAATGATAGACGGCATGATTTATGACGGACTTTCATGTTCATTCAACCCGAAACGTGTACACATGGGCACCTACGGCAATACAACAGCTGAGCAATTCGCGTTGTCTCGCGAAGCGCAAGATGCATGGTCATTCCGCAGTCATGATTTAGCGTTGAAAGCAATCGACAACGGAACATTCGCTGAAGAAATTACGCCAGTGGAAGTTCCACAACGTAAAGGTGACACATTGAAAATTGAACAAGACGAAGCACCCCGTCGTGATACATCAGTCGAATCTTTATCAAAATTAAGACCGGTATTTGGCAAAGAGGGTAGCATCACAGCAGGTAACGCACCTGGTGTAAATGATGGAGCTGCGGCACTTGTGTTGATGAGCGAAGATAAAGCGAAGGCAGAAGGCAAGACACCTCTTGCTTATGTCATCGGTCACGCGGAAGTTGCAATTGAGCCAGAAAACTTCCCACAAACACCGGGTCTTGTTATCAATGCAATCTTAGAAAAAACAGGCAAAACATTAGAAGACATCGACTTGTTCGAAATCAACGAAGCATTTGCAGCAGTAGCTTTGGCATCTGCACAAATCGCGAACCTGGATGAAACGAAAGTCAATGTAAATGGTGGAGCAGTAGCACTTGGACACCCAATCGGAGCGAGTGGAGCTCGTATTATCTTAACTTTGGCTTACGAGTTGAAACGCCGCGGT
The DNA here is from genome assembly GCF_056401835.1 of Paenisporosarcina sp. P4_D4. NCBI lineage: Bacteria > Bacillati > Bacillota > Bacilli > Caryophanales > Caryophanaceae > Paenisporosarcina > Paenisporosarcina sp. P4_D4. The sequence continues at coordinate 162,248 of NZ_JBFUIO010000001.1, forward strand.
GGCGGAATCGGAATCGCAGCTATCTGTTCTGGTGGCGGTCAAGGCGATGCCATCATGATTGAAGTGCCTAAAGCTTAATTTAAACAGTGTGAACGTATAGAGGAGGACAACAAGATGACAATTCAAAAAGTACTCGTAATCGGAGCAGGTCAAATGGGGTCAGGAATTGCACAAGTGTGTGCACAAGCTGGCTTCGACGTAAAACTGAATGACATGAAAGAAGAATTTTTCCAACGCGGTCTTATGACAATCACGAAAAACTTATCACGCAATGTTGAAAAAGGACGCATGACAGAAGGTGAGAAGGAGCAAGTACTTTCTCGCATCACAAAGTCACTAGACTTAAACGATGCATCGGACGTTGACTTAGTGATTGAAGCGGCAGTCGAAAACATGGAAATCAAACAAAAGATTTTCAAACAACTTGATGAAATTACACCGAAGCATACAATTTTGGCTTCAAATACATCATCTCTACCAATCACGGAAATCGCTGCAGCGACAAACCGTCCGGCACAAGTAATCGGCATGCACTTCATGAATCCGGTACCAGTTATGAAACTGGTTGAAATCATTCGTGGACTTGCAACTACGGACGAAGTTTACACAAGCATCGAAGAAATGACGAAAAAACTTAATAAAGTGCCTGTTGAAGTAAACGACTTCCCAGGATTCGTTTCTAACCGCATTCTTATGCCAATGATCAACGAAGCGATTTATACATTGTACGAAGGTGTGGCTACGAAAGAAGCCATTGACGATGTCATGAAACTTGGAATGAATCATCCAATGGGACCTCTGCAATTAGCTGATTTCATTGGTCTGGATACTTGTTTGTACATTATGGAAATCCTGCATGACGGCTTCGGCGACAGCAAATATCGTCCGTGTCCATTGCTTCGAAAATATGTAAAAGCTGGCTGGTTAGGTAAGAAAACAGGTCGCGGTTTTTACGAGTACGAATAGGGGGTTTCATCAATGGAATTGAAATTTACAGAAGAACAATTAATGATGCGCAATATGGTACGTGACTTTGCAAAAACGGAAATTGAACCATTCATTGAAAGAATGGAACAAGGTGAATTTCCACGTGAAGTTTTAAATAAAATGGCGGAGTTAGGCTTGATGGGAATCACCATTCCAGAGCAGTACGGTGGATCTGAAATGGACTTCACAAGCTACATAATTGCGATTCATGAATTATCAAAAGTGAGTGCTGTAGTTGGCGTTATCTTATCAGTACATACATCTGTTGGGACGAATCCGATTTTGTATTTCGGAAACGAAGAGCAAAAACAAAAGTATATTCCGAAATTAGCGGCTGGAGAATATTTAGGAGCATTTTGCTTAACTGAACCATCAGCAGGATCAGACGTAGGCTCTATGAAAACAAAAGCAGTTAAAGACGGGGAACATTATAAAATTAACGGTTCAAAAGTTTTCATCACAAACGGTGGAGAAGCTGACGTTTATATTGTGTTTGCTTCAACGGATGCGACGCAAGGTTCGAGAGGGATATCTGCTTTCATCGTCGATAAAGACACACCGGGCTTGATTATCGGTAAAGATGAACACAAAATGGGCTTGCACGGTTCACGTACAGTTCAGCTAACATTTGAAGATATGAGAGTTCCGGTTGAAAACTTATTAGGTCAAGAAGGCGAAGGCTTTAAAATTGCCTTGGCAAACTTGGATGTTGGTCGAATCGGAATTGCAGCACAGGCTTTAGGAATTGCGGAAGCAGCATACGAGGCTGCAGTTGGATATGCAAAAGAGCGCGTTCAATTTGGTAAACCGATTGCAGCACAACAAGGTGTAGGCTTTAAAATCGCGGACATGGCTACAGCTGTCGAAGCATCTAAATTATTGGTTTATCGCGCGGCAGATTTACGTTCACGCGGCATAAATTGTGGAAAAGAAGCGTCAATGGCAAAACTATTCGCTTCTAAAACCGCAGTGGAAACATCCATCGAAGCAGTTCAAGTATTTGGTGGTTATGGCTACACAGAAGACTATCCAGTAGAACGCTATTTCCGTGACGCGAAAGTTACCGAAATTTACGAAGGCACATCTGAAATCCAGCGACTAGTAATCGGGAAACACTTACTGAAATAAAAGTCTGTTTTAGATTCGAGTCGCTGCAGGTGAACGCTTTCCTGGGGGCAAGCATCAAGCCGCTTCCTTCGCTATGCTCAATCCAGGGTCTTAATTGGCTTGCTGATCCCCTGGGAGTCGCCACCTTCCGCTCGCTAAATTTAATAATGATAAGAAACAAGTGTTTTATTATTAGTCCAAGTGGTGTGGAAATTCACGACACTCCCTCAGAATAACTCCCCCTAAGAGACCCCGCAGATTGGTGAAGTAAGAACCAATCGAGGAGGCTCGTGGGTAGTCGGCGGAAAGGGAGTGATTTTCTTCACCATGATATGTAATTTACATTTAATAAACTAAAAAATATAGGGTGGGCTTAATATGAACTTCAAACTAACAGAAGAACATGAAATGATTCGTAAAATGGTGCGTGACTTCGCGACGAAAGAAGTAGCACCAACTGCTGCAGAGCGTGATGAAGAAGAACGCTTTGACCGTGAGATTTTCGACAAAATGGCTGAGCTAGGATTAACAGGGATCCCTTGGCCTGAAGAGTACGGCGGAATCGGTTCGGATTACTTGGCTTACTGTATCGCAGTAGAAGAACTTTCACGCGTTTGTGCATCAACGGGTGTAACACTTTCAGCTCATACATCTTTAGCTGGATGGCCGATTTTCAAATACGGAAACGAAGAACAAAAACAAAAATACCTTCGTCCAATGGCTGAAGGAACAAAAATTGGCGGCTACGGTTTAACAGAAGCTGGTTCAGGTTCTGATGCTGGCGGCATGAAAACAACAGCTAAACTCGATGGCGATCACTATGTGTTGAATGGTTCAAAAATATTCATTACAAACGGTGGAATTGCTGACATTTATGTAGTATTTGCAGTAACGGATCCAACTTCAAAACATAAAGGTACAAGTGCATTCATCGTTGAAGCTGATTTCGAAGGCTTCTCAGTTGGGAAGAAAGAAAAGAAACTCGGCATCCGTTCATCACCAACAACGGAAATCATTTTCGACAACTGCCGCATCCCGAAAGAAAACTTGCTAGGTGAAGAAGGCGAAGGATTCATCATCGCAATGAAGACGCTTGATGGAGGACGTAACGGCATTGCAGCACAAGCTGTTGGTATCGCTCAAGGTGCACTCGACGCTTCAGTAGAATATGCGAAAGAACGCGTTCAATTCGGTAAATCAATCGCTGCGAACCAAGGGGTGTCTTTCAAATTGGCTGACATGGCAACATCAATCGAAGCTTCACGTTTATTGACGTACCAAGCAGCTTGGTTGGAATCAAACGGTCATTCGTACGGGAAAGAATCAGCGATGGCGAAATTAATGGCAGGGGATACAGCGATGAAAGTAACAGTGGAAGCTGTTCAAGTATTCGGTGGTTACGGATATACGAAAGACTATCCAGTGGAACGTTACATGCGCGACGCGAAAATCACACAAATCTACGAGGGAACACAAGAGATTCAACGTCTTGTTATTTCTCGTATGTTGACGAAGTAAGTCGTGACGCAAATGAAGCCCAAGCGCGAAGTCCAGTCGTCTGTGAAAGATGAAAGCCTAATTTCTAAACGCCGGAATCAAATGATTCAGGGGGCTGTCGCGCTCTTTAAACAAAAGGGCTTTCATCGGACCACGACTCGTGAAATCGCAAAGGAAGCAGGATTCAGCATCGGCACACTTTATGAATACATCCGTACGAAAGAAGACGTATTGTATTTAGTGTGTGACAGCATTTACGAAAAAGTGCAGGAACGTCTTACAGCTCTTCCAACGCAAGCTGGTACACTGGATGGCTTGAAAACAGCCATCCGTCACTATTACTTGCTTATTGATGAAATGCAGGATGAATTCATGGTTATGTACCAGGAATCAAAATCCCTGCCAAAAGATGCACTGCAATATGTATTGAAAAAAGAACTCGAGATGGTAGCAATTTTTGAAGACATTCTTCATGCTTGCCGCAAATCGGGTGAAATTCAACTGTCTCAAGATGCCGTAAAATTGGCAGCACACCATATCGTTGTTCAAGGACAGATGTGGTCGTTTAGACGTTGGGGACTCCACCGTGATCTGACCATCGAACAGTTCATTGATCAGCAAACAACATTTTTCTTACAAGGGATACAAGGGAATGGGGGAACAGCATGACAGCAACAGTGGAAATTTATCGTCCAAAAAACCACGTACGTTTCGTGACGGCTTCAAGTCTATTTGATGGGCATGATGCGTCAATCAACATTATGCGTCGCATCCTACAATCAACAGGTGCTGAAGTCATTCATTTAGGGCACAACCGCTCAGTGGAAGAAGTTGTGAACGCGGCAATTCAAGAAGATGCGCACGGTATTGCGATTTCATCTTATCAAGGTGGACACGTTGAATACTTTAAATACATGTACGATTTACTTGCTGAAAGAGGAGCTCCACATATCCGCATTTACGGCGGTGGTGGTGGTGTAATTATTCCAAAAGAAATCAAGGAACTTCATGATTACGGCATCGCGTGGATTTTCTCACCAGAAGACGGCCGTACACTAGGTCTTCAAGGTATGATCAATCGCATGGTAGAAGACTGTGATAAAGCTGTTGAAGCAAATAACGCTGTAGAGCAATTGGCTCAAGTTGATACGGACCATCCTGAAGTGTTGGCACATTTAATCAGTGTGGCTGAAGATGGCGCAAACAATGAAAATGCCGAAGCAAAAGCATTAGTAGAAAAAGCGCGCGGACTTTCTAAAGGAACGCCAGTACTCGGGATCACAGGTACAGGCGGAGCTGGTAAGTCTTCTTTGACAGATGAATTGATTCGTCGTTTCTTATCGGAATTACCGGATAAAAAAATTGCGGTGCTATCAATAGATCCGACAAAACAAAAAACAGGTGGGGCATTGCTTGGCGACCGTATTCGTATGAATGCAATTTTCAACAAACGTGTCTTCATGCGCAGTTTGGCAACACGTGGTTCTCGTACTGAATTATCAGGTGCTATTGGCGACGTACTGGATGTTGTCAGAGTGGCTGGCTACGATTTAATCATCGTGGAAACGAGTGGAATCGGGCAAGGGGATGCAGAAATCACAAACGTAGCAGACGTTTCTATGTACGTCATGACTAGTGAATTCGGAGCTCCTTCTCAACTTGAAAAAATCGATATGATTGATTACGCTGACTTGATTGTCATCAATAAATACGAGCGCAAAGGTTCTGAAGACGCGCTTCGCCAAGTGCAAAAACAATACCAACGCAGCCGCGGCTTATGGGATGCTAGTATTGATACAATGCCTGTTTACGGCACGATTGCTAGTCAATTCAACGATAAAGGCACTAACTCATTATTCGCAGCTTTAGTGTCACGCGTAAATGAAGTATGCGGAACGAACTGGGAAACTTCGTATGAGCAATTTGTGAAAACGCAAAAGCAAAACGTTATTATTCCGAATGACCGTCGTTACTACTTGCGCGAAATCACGGATGCGGTACGTGGCTACCACAAAAAGTCCAATCAACAAGTGGAATTTGCACGTCGTTTATTCCAATTAGAAGGCGCGATTGAAGCGGTTAACGAAAAAGCACCGAACGATGCATTAGTCGAGTCATTGACTTCTCTTGCACAAGGTGTTCGCGACGAATTGACTGCGGAATCAAAACGCATTTTAGACAACTGGAAAGCGCTCAAAGAAGCTTATGCCGGCGACGAGTTCATCACTCAAGTACGCGATAAAGAAATCCGTACGATCTTACGTACAGAAAGCCTTAGCGGTCTGAAAATTCCGAAAGTCGTATTGCCGAAGTTCGTGGATTACGGTGAAATTTTACGCTGGGTTTATAAAGAAAACGTACCAGGTTCATTCCCATATACAGCGGGCGTATTCCCATTCAAACGTGAAGGGGAAGATCCAAAACGTCAGTTTGCTGGTGAAGGAACACCGGAACGTACAAACCGCCGCTTCCATTACTTATCAAAAGATGACGATGCGAAACGTTTATCAACAGCTTTCGATTCGGTAACTCTTTACGGAGAAGACCCAGATGAGCGTCCGGATATTTTCGGGAAAGTCGGAGAATCAGGCGTTAGCATTTGTACACTTGATGATATGAAGAAACTATACGATGGCTTTGATTTATGCGCACCTTCTACTTCTGTGTCAATGACAATCAATGGACCTGCTCCAATCATTTTGGCGATGTTTATGAACACGGCAATTGATCAGCAGGTGAAGTTGAACGAAGAAAAACTGGGTCGTACGTTAACGGTTGAAGAATTCACCGGAGTACGCGAAAAAACGATGCAAGTCGTTCGTGGGACTGTTCAAGCGGATATTTTAAAAGAAGACCAAGGGCAAAATACATGTATTTTCTCAACGGAATTCGCACTTCGCATGATGGGTGACATCCAACAGTACTTTATCGATTCAAAAGTACGCAACTATTACTCAGTATCGATTTCTGGTTACCATATTGCAGAAGCTGGAGCGAACCCGATTTCGCAATTGGCGTTTACATTGGCAAACGGATTTACGTACGTTGAGTATTACTTAAGCCGCGGAATGAACATTGATGATTTCGCACCAAACTTATCATTCTTCTTCTCGAATGGTTTGGATCCTGAATATACAGTAATCGGCCGTGTGGCTCGTCGTATTTGGGCAGTTGTAATGCGTGATAAATACGGTGCAAATGACCGTAGCCAAAAATTGAAGTACCATGTACAAACTTCAGGTCGAAGCTTGCATGCACAAGAAATCGATTTCAACGATATCCGTACAACACTTCAGGCATTGATGGCGTTGCAGGATAACTGTAACTCACTTCACACAAATGCTTATGACGAAGCGATTACAACACCGACGGAAGAATCCGTTCGTCGTGCAATGGCGATTCAAATGATCATTACAAAAGAACACGGTCTTGCGAAAAATGAAAACCCACTACAAGGTGCATTTATTATTGAAGAAATGACCGACTTAGTGGAAGAAGCGGTACTTTCTGAATTTGATCGTATCAACGACCGTGGTGGCGTACTTGGTGCCATGGAAACACAGTACCAACGTGGAAAAATCCAGGAAGAATCCATGCATTACGAAATGCTGAAACATACGGGGGAACTGCCGATTATCGGTGTGAACACATACTTGAACCCAAACCCGCCTTCAGCGGAAAGCATTGACAACATGGAAATTGCCCGTGCAACAACAGAGGAAAAAGAAACGCAAATTCTCAACTTGCGTGCCTTCCAACAACTCAATTCTGCAGAAGCAGAAGCTGCGCTGAAACGCCTGAAAGAAGTAGCAGTAACAGGCGGCAACATCTTCGAACAACTGATGGACACAGTAAAAGTGGCCTCACTTGGTCAAATTACTAATGCTTTATACGAAGTAGGCGGCCAATACCGTCGTAATATGTAAACCGAAAAAAGCGACCCACTTTGGTGGGTCGCTTTTCTGTTTGGGAATATGAAGAATAGGGTGTTACGGCGACTCACACTTTATTTTTCGAGGAGTATAAGTCGAGATAAATGGTTGAGAGGGAATAAACCGCCGTCGTAAAGGAATAAACATCCTAACTAGTGTTATACACAACAGGAGCGAAGCGAAAACAAAACCATTAAATCTTTAAACCTGAATGGGAGCAATTTCGCTAAATCGCTGCATTGGCTCTTTTCTGTGAAAGAAGCTTGCTATATTTGAAAATCCCGGTTCCATGGAACAACTCCAGGGAAGCGGGATTATCATTTAACTCTTATAAATCATACCTATAACCTATAAAAAATACGGACCGATCAGGAAAAATAAAATCATGAAATTAACAGCCGTCGTATACAATATCAGCATATTACCATTGTCTTCCGACACTTTTGTACGCGAAAGGAAAACTGGCAATAAACATACTATTCCTGCCACAATAATTACTGCCGATACTTGCCAGAGCTCCGTTAAATAAGGAGCTTTCTGAACGATTTTTTCCGGATTGAAGACGGTTGCGAACAAGACAAGTTGGCTGACAACCAAAGCGACTGTATTCACCAATAAGGCAATGAAGTAGGCATTGGATCTACGCAATTTATGAAGTAAAGCAAGTGCGCCATAGCCAATACTTAGTGCCGGAACAAGCCAGGCGAAAGACAGCAACATCATCACGAAACCGTTAAACAAGATCGTTAACATGGTATAAAGTGCTTCTTTATTGTCGCCTTCCAGACCGTCTAAACTCTGTGCGCGTTTTTCTTCAGTAGTTGAAGAATACATGAGTTTTTGGACGGTTCCGTTTGACTGGAAATAAGCCAGGGTATCTATATTAAGTAAAATTGGATTGGTATAAAGATCTCCAATTTTCGTTGCAGCTGCCGCTTCAATGTGTTCATTGTCAGCAAGTCCAACATAAGCCTGATTCACTTTTTTGCCAGTTGAATCATAATGCGAAGCGGTGAAAGAAATATATGTATCGGCTTCACTCAGAAAAATACTTGGAAAACGGACATCTGTCAGTTTGATGCCGGTATTCTTATCGAAAAAAGCAAGTTGTGAGAAAGAAGGTGTCTCTTGCTCCGTTAACTCAAACGTGGCCGTTCTTATAGACTTTTGTCGAGAACCACCGGAATTGATTTCTATATCCAACAGCATTCCGAAAAGATTGTTTGGCTTCGAGAAAAGCGTCATCGATTGTATGATTTCACTTGAATTCGTGGTGAACTGGAACAATTCTTCCAATTCACTACCAGCTTCGTAAAGTGTGAACCGGTTAGTGAGAATGTCACGAGTCACGATGAAAATATGATCATCCAAAACTTTGGCTGTGAAAACTGGCTTCTCAGTGGTGAAAGGCATCACCGCACCATCACCTTGCTGAACGAACACTTTTTGATCAGTTGTCCAATAAACAAGCGTGTCGTCGGACTTTGTGAAATCCTCAACCTGGTCAGCAATCATTTCATTATTACCGTATTCAGTAGAGTAGATTAGCGAATCTTCAACGATAGTATAAGAAGTTTTTCCATCGCTCCATGTATTTTTCTTGGCATTTAAATCTGAATTCGACCATGCCTTCTCACAATTCATAGTCAATGAACATTCATATAAATCCAGTTGTCTAAAATTAAGCAAGCTAACTGCATAGCCATTTTTAGTCGGTACACTTTGAAGCTTTATATAATCACTTGCCTGTTCATCAGTAGGAAATGATCGGCTCCATTCAGGAGAAGGTGGCGCTTTTTGTTCATTCAAGTTAACCCAGTATTGGGAACCTATCAATAGGAGTAAGAGTCCTAAGGTGTATAATTTGAGTTTTCTGGTCATCATCGGGTCCTTTGCATCAAAGATGTATTTATTACTAGTATGGCATAGTTTTCCAATCGGATAAATATTAACAATTGGGCTTATTCAAAAAATCTAACTATTTATCATGCATTTGCGCTAGAGCCGCAGGTTTCGTATGAGCCAACTAGTAAGAATGTATAATTGTGAGTCTCATGAACATAAACTCTTTTTTAAAGGTAATGTTATATGAGAGCCGATACCCACTCTTATTAAAAAAGTACAAATAAAAGTTTACAATGCCAAAATTAAAAATATTCATAAATTCCATTTTAAAAAGATAAACTTATTAACTTAATTGGGTATAATAGAACAAGAGGAATTGGGAGGATGTCACAATGAAAAACAGCATACATATTGTCGTGGTTTTGGCATGCCTTATCGGGACATTTTTCTTGTATAACAAGCAAATGGGGTCGATTCCCTTACTGATATTATCGATTTACTTGTTTTATTTCGGGTGGACTACGATAAGGGAAACAAAAAACAACAAATCACGGTAGCATATTTCAATGAGGTTTGTATATAATGGTTATTATGCCAACGTATGTAGAAAGGACGTGCACGATTTGAAATTTCGTGAAATGACAACAGAACAACTAAGTGAAGAATCGTTTATCGATTTGGGATATGCAATATTGGAAGAAAAACACGAATCTCTGACTTTACAAGAATTACTAGATGAGATCAAAAAATTAAATAAATTTACTGAAGCTCAAATGAAAGAACGTATGCTTCAGTACTATACAGATATGAACATCGATGGTCGCTTCCTGGCGATTTCTGAAAACCGTTGGGGTCTACGCGAGTGGTACCCTGTTGAACAAATTGAAGAAGAAACAGCGCCTACTGTAAAAGTTCGCAAGAAAAAAGCAAAAGCTGATGTGGATGAAGACGATCTTGAAGATGATTCAGATGATGATGAAATCGCATTCGAAGAGGACTTCGATGAATTTGTTGAAGACGTAGATGGCGAAGAAGACTTCGACTTGGACGAGGACGACGATGAAGAAGAAATCGAAGAAGTGGCTGCTGAAGAACTTCTTGATACAGACGATGAATTCGAAATCGTGGACGAAGAAGATGAGGAAGATGAAGAAGACGAAGAAGACGAAGTATAATAACCCTTGACTTCTTAGTTCATTCAGATTAATCTTTTACTTGGGCTCCCTAAAAGGGAGATTGAACGCTTATATAATGCGCTCCCCCTGCAAACACTGCAGGGAGGGCGCTTTTTTTGTTTTTACAAGTGTAAAGCGCAACATTAGTTCAGAGTTGTCGAAAATAGCATGAAAACTCGTTTTTACTAAGTTTCAAAACTTACAATCGAGCCGAAGCTTGAAACGATCTTGAACTTTTTAACAGCACGCCTCACCCAACTTCATTTCAAATACACCATAATAGGAGGAGTTAGCTTTGACTAAATATATTTTCGTAACAGGTGGCGTAGTTTCTTCACTTGGTAAGGGAATTACCGCGGCTTCACTCGGCCGTTTACTGAAGAATCGTGGACTTAACGTAGCGATTCAAAAATTCGATCCATACATTAACGTAGACCCAGGTACAATGAGCCCGTACCAACATGGGGAAGTTTACGTGACGGACGACGGTGCCGAAGCAGACTTGGATCTTGGTCACTACGAGCGTTTCATTGACATTAACGTCAGCAAATTCTCAAACGTAACAACAGGGAAAGTATATTCTGCGGTCTTGAAAAAAGAACGTCGTGGCGACTACTTGGGCGGAACTGTACAAGTTATTCCACATATCACGAATGAAATTAAAGAACGTTTAGTTCGTTCTGCAAAAGAAACACATGCAGATGTGGTCATCACTGAAATCGGTGGAACAGTAGGGGACATCGAGTCACTGCCATTCCTAGAAGCAATCCGCCAAATGAAAGGCGACTTCGGTGCAGAAAATGTTATGTACATTCACTGTACGTTAATTCCTTACATCCGTGCTGCAGGTGAGATGAAAACAAAACCAACGCAACATAGCGTAAAAGAATTGCGTAGTTTAGGGATTCAGCCAAACATCATCGTGGTGCGTACCGAACATGAAGTACCACAAGATATGAAAGATAAAATTGCGTTATTCTGTGACATTAAAGCGAGCGAAGTAATTGAAGCGCGTGATGCGGAGTCTTTATATGAAGTACCGTTAGCGCTTCAAGAACAGCATATGGACCAAATCGTCCTAGATCACTTCGGCATTAATGCGCCTGAAGCGGATATGACGGATTGGACAGCTTTAGTTGACCGCGTGAAAAATTTATCGAAAAAAGTTCGTATTGGCTTAGTCGGTAAATATGTAGAATTACAAGATGCGTACATCTCAGTTGTAGAAGCCATGAAACATGCAGGGTTTGCATTCGATGCGGACATTGAAGTGAAATGGATTAACGCTGAGCACGTAAACGAGGAAAACGTTGCAGAATGGTTAAGCGATGTTGACGGCGTATTGGTTCCAGGTGGCTTCGGTGACCGCGGAGTTGAAGGGAAAATTGCTGCAACTGCTTATGCACGTGAAAACAACGTACCGTTCCTTGGTATTTGTTTAGGAATGCAATTGGCAACAGTTGAATTTGCACGTAACATTCTTGATTTAAAAGACGCTCATTCTGCTGAATTAAATCCAGCTACACCATACCCGATTATCGACTTGTTACCAGAACAAAAAGATATTGAAGATTTAGGTGGTACACTTCGTTTAGGATTACAACCATGTAAACTAATTCCTGGTTCAAAAGCATATGAAGCTTACGGACAAGAGTTAGTGTACGAACGTCACCGTCACCGTTACGAGTTCAACAACGAATACCGCGAGCAATTTGAAGCAGCTGGCTTCATTTTCTCTGGTACGAGCCCAGATGGTCGATTAATTGAAGTGATTGAAATTCCAAATCACCCATTCTTCGTCGCATCTCAGTTCCACCCAGAATTTATCTCGCGTCCACAACGTCCACAACCACTATTCCGCGAGTTCATCAAAGCGGCAGTAGGGGAAATTTAACCAAAAGCCCGTTCCTTTGAAAATGAAGGAACGGGCTTTTGTTATACTATTTATGGATAAAATTAGATATTTTTTTTAAAAATGCACTACAGGTATGGAATATCCTGTATTATAATAAAGGGATTACATTTTCTCCTTCATAAAAGCAAATTATTATTGAAAAATATCTTTTTTATGCAGGATTATGGAAAAGATTGTAGAATTATTAGAAATAGTACCAGTGCAAGCAAAGGGGAACGTTTTCATGAAACAGTTACTGATTGTGGATGATCAACAGGGGATTCGTTTGTTATTAAATGAAGTGTTTAAACGTGAAGGTTACACGACATTTTTGGCTGCGAATGGAATTGAAGCATTAGAACTAGCTGAGAGAGTTAAGCCAGACGGTGTGCTCCTAGATATGAAGATACCGGGGATGGATGGAATAGAAATTTTGAAACGTATCAAAGCGCGTACTCCTGACTTGCCGGTCGTCATGATGACGGCATATGGAGAACTTGATTTAATCAAAGAAGCAATGGATTTGGGCGCTTCACATTATTTCACAAAGCCCTTTGATATTTATGAAGTGCGCGATGCTGTAAACGGAATGTTAAAAGACTGACATAAGCAGGCAGTGGCAAACACTGCCTGTTTTTGTTATTATAAAAGATGGTTAAAAGCAATATTTCCTATTCATGAAACGGAGGATTCCTCAATGGCTTTAGTATCGATGAAAGACATGATGATCAAAGGRAAAAAAGAAGGCTATGCAATCGGACAATTCAATATCAACAACTTGGAGTTCACGCAAGCCATTTTACAAGCAGCAGAAGCAGAAAAATCCCCAGTAATCTTAGGCGTTTCTGAAGGGGCAGCTAAATATATGGGCGGTTTCACAACCGTTGTTCACATGGTTAAAGGATTGATGCACGACTATAAAATTACGGTTCCTGTAGCGATTCATTTAGACCATGGTTCAAGTTTTGAAAAATGTAAAGAAGCAATTGATGCTGGATTCACATCAGTCATGATTGATGCATCACATCATCCATTGGAAGAAAACATTTCAACCACGTCTCAAGTAGTGGAATATGCACACGCTCATGGCGTGTCTGTTGAAGCTGAGCTTGGAACTGTGGGTGGACAAGAAGATGACATTATCGCAGAAGGCGTCATTTATGCAGATCCAAAAGAATGTGCTGAACTGGTTTCACGCACTGATATCGATTGCTTGGCACCTGCACTGGGTTCTGTTCATGGTCCTTACAAAGGAGAACCGAATTTAGGTTTTGCTGAAATGGAAGAAATCTCGAAATTATCAGATCTTCCACTTGTATTGCACGGTGGAACCGGAATTCCTGTAAAAGATATTCAACGTTCGATTTCACTGGGAACAGCGAAAATCAATGTTAATACTGAAAATCAAATTGCAGCTACAAAAGCAATTCGTGATTTCTTGAATAGCGATGCGGATGTTTACGATCCACGTAAATACTTAATTCCTGCTCGTGACGCAATCAAAAACACTGTACAAGGAAAAATGCGCGATTTCGGAAGTTCTGGAAAAGCATAAATAAAATAGCATAAATAAAACAAGAGAATGTAAGGAGAAGTGTCGGAATACGGCCTTCTCCTCTTTTTCCATCAAATGGAGGCAACTAAAAATGAAATTTTTTATCGATACAKCAAACTTTGAAGAAATTAAAGAAGCACACGCTTGGGGTATTTTGTCAGGCGTAACTACAAATCCATCACTTGTGGCAAAAGAAAATATTTCTTTCCACGATCGTTTACGTGAAATCACTTCACTAGTAGAAGGTTCAGTCAGTGCAGAAGTAATTGCTTTGGATGCTGAAGGAATGATTAAAGAAGGTCGTGAACTAGCGGCAATTGCACCAAATATCACAGTGAAATTACCAATGACACCAGACGGTCTGGCAGCATGTTCAGTATTTTCAAAAGAAGGCATTAAAACAAATATCACGTTGATTTTCAGCGCAAACCAAGCTTTGCTTGCAGCACGTGCTGGAGCAACTTATGTATCACCATTCCTTGGGCGTTTGGACGATATCGGTCACAACGGCATGGATTTAGTCGGTACGATTGCACAAATTTTTGAATTGCACAATATTGATACAGAAATCATTGCTGCATCAATTCGTCATCCACAACACGTGACAGACGCAGCGCTTCACGGAGCACACATTGGAACAATGCCGATAAACGTAATGAAACAAATGTTCAAACATCCATTAACGGATAAAGGAATTGAAGCATTTTTAGCGGATTGGAATAACCGTTTAAGTGCAGAATAAGTTAACTCTTGAATTGATTGTAGGTGAATTACATGGAAGTGTATAAAATTAATGGGCAAAAACGTTTACAAGGAACAATTAAAGTGAGCGGTGCCAAAAACAGCGCAGTTGCTTTAATCCCGGCATCCATTTTAGCCAATTCTCCTGTCACGATTGAAGGATTACCGGAAATCTCGGATGCTTGGACACTGAAAGAGTTGCTAGAGGAAATCGGTGGGGATGTATCTTTCGACGACGGCACTATGAACATTGATCCTACTAAAATGCAAGGCATGCCTTTGCCAAACGGCAACGTTAAAAAACTTCGAGCATCCTATTATTTGATGGGTGCCATGCTAGGTCGCTTTAAAAAAGCGGTCATTGGCTTGCCAGGAGGCTGTTTCTTAGGACCTCGTCCGATCGATCAACACATCAAAGGCTTTGAGGCGCTTGGTGCCAAAGTGACGAACGAACATGGTGCCATTTATTTGCGTGCGGATGAATTGCGTGGAGCTAAAATTTATTTAGACGTTGTCAGTGTTGGTGCCACCATCAACATCATGCTGGCTGCCGTAATGGCTAAAGGGCAAACGACCATTGAAAATGCCGCGAAAGAACCTGAAATCATTGATGTAGCGACTTTGTTAACAAACATGGGAGCGAAAATCAAGGGTGCAGGAACGAACGTCATTCGAATCGATGGAGTTGATGAACTACATGGGACGAACCACACGATTATCCCCGATCGAATTGAAGCAGGAACATTCATGATAATGGCTGCAGTGGCTGGTGACGGTGTTACAATTGACAATGTCATCCCATTCCATGTTGAAGCGCTGACTGCAAAACTGCGCGAAATGGGCGTTAAGATCGAAGAAGGCGAAGAAAGTATCTTCATTCCGAAATCAGAGAACTTGCAGGCAGTGGATGTGAAAACACTGGTGTATCCTGGTTTCCCAACGGATTTACAGCAACCGTTCTCTCTTTTAATGACCCAGGCCAAAGGTTCATCGGTCATTACAGACACCATTTATTCAGCCCGTTTCAAACATATCGATGAGTTGAAACGTATGAATGCCAGTGCACGTGTAGAAGGGCGTACAGCGATTATTTCAGGTCCGACGAAATTGGAATCCGCTTCAGTTCGTGCATCAGATTTGCGTGCAGGAGCAGCCTTGGTATTGGCTGGATTGATTGCCGAAGGAGAAACTGAAATTCGCGATATTTATCATATCGAACGAGGCTACAGCTCGTTAATTGATAAATTGCATGGGCTCGGTGCAGATATTCGCCGCGAAACTATCGAAGATGAACACGAACATTCGAGCACAGAAGACAACGAAAAATAAAAATCTGACCACTTGTCACGTATGGTACAATGACAGGTGGAAGAATGACGCAAATAAATGACCGGATAACGGGAGGAACACACAAAATGGAACGCAGTTTATCAATGGAGTTAGTGCGTGTAACAGAAGCAGCAGCAATCGCTTCGGCACGTTGGATGGGCCGAGGTTTGAAAAATGAAGCGGATGACGCAGCGACTACAGCTATGCGAAACGTTTTTAACTCTATCCCGATGCAAGGGGTCGTCGTAATAGGCGAAGGTGAAATGGACGAAGCACCGATGCTATATATCGGTGAAGAACTAGGTCTTGGCATTGGCGGTCCGGAAGTGGATATCGCAGTTGACCCTCTCGAGGGAACAAATATCGTGGCTTCAGGCGGATGGAATGCGCTTGCAGTTCTTGCAATCGCAGACAGAGGCAACCTGCTGAATGCACCGGATATGTATATGGACAAATTGGCAGTAGGACCTGAAGCAAGAGGCCAAGTGGACATCAACGCTTCTGTAACAGATAACTTACGTGCGGTTGCCCGTGCTAAAAACAAAGACATCGAAGACGTTGTGGCAACAATTTTAAACCGCCCACGTCACCAAAAAATTATTGATGAGATTCGTGCATCAGGTGCTCGAATTAAATTGATCAATGATGGCGACGTTGCAGGTGCAATCAACACAGCATTCGATGAAACAGGCGTAGATATTTTATTTGGACTGGGTGGCGCGCCAGAGGGCGTTATTGCTGCAGTTGGCTTGAAATGTCTAGGTGGCGAAATACAAGGTAAATTAGTTCCTACCAACGAACAAGAATTACAACGTTGTATTCGTATGGGACTTGATGTAAACCGTGTATTCCGTATGGAAGACCTTGTAAAAGGTGACGACGCAATCTTTGCGGCAACGGGTGTAACGGATGGAGAACTTCTGCGTGGTGTACAATTCAAGGGATCATATGCAGAGTCTCATTCATTAGTTATGCGTGCGAAATCAGGCACAGTCCGTTTCGTAGAAGGGCGTCACAGCTTGAAGAAAAAACCTCATCTTATGATGGAAGACTAACTTCAAAAATATGTGCCTGGCCATAACTTGGCCGGGCATCTTCTACTAAAATCAATTCATTGCAGAACCAATCCTACCTTCAACTTGAATCGACACAACAAAATATGTAAAAGAGTGGTGCCATTTTATGACAACCTTAAAGATTGCTGAACTAGAAAGTATGACGTTAAAAGAACTGTATGCACTTGCACGCCAGTTCAAAATCTCGTACTACAGCAAACTAACGAAAAAAGAACTTATTTTTGCGATATTAAAAACACGCGCAGAACAAGAAGGCTACTTCTTCATGGAAGGTGTCCTGGAAATTATTCAATCTGAAGGGTTCGGTTTCTTGCGCCCCATCAACTATTCTCCAAGTTCAGAAGATATCTATATTTCCGCATCTCAAATTCGCCGTTTCGACTTACGTAACGGAGATAAAGTAACAGGAAAAGTACGCCCACCAAAAGAAAATGAACGATACTACGGCCTATTGCACGTAGAATTAGTAAATGGTGAAGACCCGGATTCTGCAAAAGAACGCGTGCATTTCCCGGCACTCACACCGTTATATCCAGATCGTCACATCAAGCTTGAAACAGAGTCAAACAAACTATCAACCCGCATCATGGATTTAGTAGCACCTGTCGGATTCGGTCAACGTGGCTTAATCGTGGCACCGCCAAAAGCGGGTAAAACGATGTTACTAAAAGAAGTGGCAAACTCGATTACGACAAACTATCCGGATGCAGAACTGATTGTCTTGCTAATTGACGAACGTCCAGAGGAAGTTACGGATATCGAGCGTTCTGTGAATGCCGATGTTGTAAGCTCAACGTTTGACGAAGTACCAGAAAATCACGTAAAAGTTGCGGAATTGGTTCTTGATCGTGCGATGCGTTTAGTTGAACACAAACGTGACGTCATCATCCTGATGGACTCCATTACACGACTGGCACGTGCGTACAACTTAGTGATTCCACCAAGTGGTCGTACATTATCTGGTGGTATTGACCCTGCTGCATTCCATCGTCCAAAACGTTTCTTCGGTGCAGCACGTAACATTGAAGAAGGCGGAAGCTTAACAATTCTTGCAACAGCTCTAGTTGATACAGGATCACGTATGGATGAAGTGATTTACGAAGAATTTAAAGGAACAGGAAACTTGGAGCTTCACCTAGACCGCAATTTGGCAGAGCGTCGTATTTTCCCGGCACTCGACATCCGTCGCTCGGGAACACGAAAAGAAGAACTACTTATTCCTTCAAATCAACTCGAAAAACTATGGGCAATTCGCAAAACATTCTCGGATTCGCACGATTTCGGCGAACGCTTCCTAAAAAAATTGCGTCAATCGAAATCAAACGAAGATTTCTTCAACCAGCTCAATGACGATATGAAAGCTCATCGTGGTGGCAAGGGACTGCTATAAGATAAATTGTAGTTCCTTATTTAAACAAAAGGGTTGATTTCGTAAGTCCTTTTTGCTATAATTTAGTTCGGTAGATTTACCATACTCTGTGACATATACGGCTGAACTGAACGGGTCGTGTAAGGTGACAGTTAAATAACCCACTCTGTTCCAGATGGTTCAGGGCGAGAGGAGATTTAAGATGAAACCAGGAATTCATCCCGATTACAAAACAGCTACAGTTACATGTTCATGTGGTAACTCGTTCGAAACAGGATCAGTAAAAGAAGACATCAAAGTTGAGTTTTGCTCAGAATGTCATCCATTCTATACTGGCCGTCAGAAATTCGCAGCAGCGGATGGCCGTGTTGATCGTTTCAACAAAAAATACGGTCTTAAAGAAGAAATCAACGAATAATCACAAAATACCCGCTTAGAGTTTCGACTCTATGCGGGTATTTTTTATTTTATTTAAGGTGAGCGGTCAGTTAGTTGAATTCTGGGGAGTTTAGTTGTAAAAAGAGAAATTTGATTGAATTGAATAAATAATGGAAGTGAACTCTTAATCTCATCACAAATAGAAAAGCTACCCTGTAAAGGCAGTCGGTTCTTCAACTAAGCACTCCTTAGTTGATAAATGAAATCTTCCTGTTGTTGGTATTATTCTAGACGGTTCCCAAAATAGATAAAGTGTAATATATGTTAAAATAATCTTTGGGCGTGAGCGAAAGAAAACTATTTAGTGAGGTAGAGAAATGACGAGAAAAGTTGTATACATTTTACCTGGACTACTGGTTTGTATTGCAATTGCAATGATAGGTATAGCACTCGGAAGATTTTTCCCTAATTTAGGGAGTGGTTTATTTGCAATTCTAATTGGTATATTAATTGGTAATTTAAAAATAGGTTCTTATTCCATATTAAAGCCGGGGGAAAAGTTTTCGGGAAGTACTTTACTGTACTTTTCCATTGTTTTATTAGGAGCAACCTTAACATTCAATTCATTATTTGAAATTGGAATGTTAGGTCTTGCTTATATTCTCATTCAAATGGCAGGAACGATTATGTTTGTTATTTGGTTAGGAAAAAAACTGCGATTCGGTGAAGATTTTGGTTTGCTGATGGCAAGTGGAAATGCGGTCTGTGGTTCATCTGCGATTGCGTCGACTGCACCAGCTATCCAGGCTAAAGAATCTGATGTGGCCGTTTCTATTACGATTGTCAATCTGCTAGGTACGGTTTTGATGATCTTGTTACCAGTGATAACAAGTGCGATTTTTCATAACGATGTATTGCAGTCGTCTGCATTAATAGGTGGAACATTACAATCTGTTGGACAAGTAGTAGCTAGTGGGAGCATTGTTGGTGAAGCGGTAAAGGATCAAGCAGCCGTCTTTAAAATCAGCCGAATTATCTTTATGGTAGCTGTTGTTTTTGTTTTGAAACAGATCAAACTTAATAATGGAGAACAGCCAAAATCGCAGGAGTCATTTCAATGGCGTACAATCGTTCCATGGTATGTCGGGGGCTTTTTCATATTATGTTGTTTGAATAGTAGTTTACAATTCCCTGCAACAGTTACACATTCAATTAAGGGGTTCGGAAACTATTTGGAAATCATCGCTTTGGCGGGGATTGGAATGAGTGTGAAAATAAAAGACCTTACACTGCACGGCTGGAAGTTATCGGCTTATGCCGGGGGAATCGGTCTATTCCAGATTGTATTTGCTCTATTATTGATTTTTATTTTATTGTAAGCTTCACATAAAAAAACGTCTCATGAATCCTAATTGTTAGCCATATATTTAAACAATATAAGTTGGGATATATGGAGGATGAGTAGATCATGCAAACAAAAGAAATGCGCTTACGTCGAATCCAACATCTTGCTCATGAAATTATGGATGAGATGAATGTAAGGAAAGAGCAAAGACGATTTGATACAAGACTTGTGATTGATAATCTATCCCGGGCAATCGGCGATTTATCAGATCCATTGGGTAATTATTCACTTGACTATTTAGAAGAAAAAGTGGGAAATGCACATTGCCTGCTATTTAAAACTGAAAAAAACATACACTTTCATCCTTAACTCCACTTGGGGTACCTCAGCATAACACAGCTGGTATAAAATATTTTTACTCCATTCCTTTTTCAAAGCGGATAGAAAAAATAAAATGAATTCATAAACTTGAATGAAAAAGATAATTATCATCATTACTATAAATAATAAAGGGCAACCAAAATGATGGTTACCCTCAAAAGTTTAAGCTTTTGTTACAAATGTTTTGCAATCCGTTTCTTCACTATTGGATGCCTTTTTGCCCTTATGACTGACTACATAAATAGAATCCGCTTTACATTTGTTTCCGGAGTCCCAATGCTTACAGTTATTCACTTCACACAGAACATCTTGAGCCATAGTATCACACCTCCTATTTTGTTATTATTAGCAAATTTGAGGTGACTGATACTTTTTTTATTTAAGTGGAGTGTAATTCTTACTGTATGTGTTAAAAGTTAAGCAAAAGGCTGCCGAGCAAAGCGAATAGCCCCGTTATTAAAACCTTTGAATTGCGCCACACGCTGATGCTTAGTGGGTGTTTCTATTCTATTTGAGAGGACAATTGATAGAATGATGACTGATATTCTAGAATAAATATTTTCCTCTATATCACATAACTTTATGAAAGAAAAGACGGGAAATGCAACATAATTTTCTGTATGATGGGGGATAGAGAGTTTTGAAAGGAGTGACTTCCATGTACGTGATGTCACAAACTGGCTGGGTAGAAGTCATTTGCGGAAGTATGTTTTCCGGGAAATCAGAAGAATTAATTCGTCGTGTACGACGCGTGCAATTTGCGAAACAAAAAATTGCCGTGTTCAAACCACGTATAGATAATCGTTACAGTGAAGAAGAAGTCGTAAGCCACAATGGCACGAAAGTGATTGCAATGCCAGTTGAGCGATCAAAAGATATATGGGCGCATATTTCGGATGAATATGATGTCATTGGAATCGATGAAGCCCAATTCTTTGATGAAGGAATTGTGGATGTCGTGGAGCGTTTAGCGAATCATGGATTCCGCGTCATTGTTGCCGGTCTGGATCAAGATTTCCGAGGGGAACCATTTGGACCAATGCCAAAACTAATGGCAGGTGCTGAACAAGTAACGAAATTGCAGGCTGTTTGCCAAGTGTGCGGTTCACCTGCAAGTCGAACGCAACGCCTTATTAACGGAGAGCCAGCTGGCTATGAAGATCCAATTATTTTGATTGGAGCAACAGAAGCTTATGAACCCCGTTGCCGTCACCACCACGAAGTACCAGCAGGCGTTACTCATCAAACTTCATTAGTGTACGAGAAAGAGTAGCGATTGCTGCTCTTTTTCTTTTTGGCTTTGTAAAACAATACTGTTCTTTTGCTAGACGAAAATGTACTCTTTCGTTTGTTTTTCAATATCAACAGCATTCATTGCCGGTTCGTCTGCGGAAAGGGAGCAGATTCCTTTACGTTATATCCAGCTAAGCTGTAGTGGCAATTTCGCCTCTTTTTCTATATAATTATACTGTTAATCACATGAACGGATGAGGTGAAAGTATGTTTGATCGCTTACAATCGGTAGAAGACCGATATGACCGCTTAAATGAATTGCTCAGTGACCCTGAGATTGTTAATGATATGAATAAACTACGTACGCTTTCGAAAGAACAGTCGGACTTACAAGATACGGTCAATGCATACCGTGAATACAAACAAGTCAAAGAGCAGCATGCTGATGCGAGAGCCATGCTTGACGATAAGCTCGATGCAGATATGCGTGAAATGGTGAAAGAAGAAATGAACGATTTGGCGGCTCAAATTGAAGAGCTGGAAGAACGTTTGAAACTGTTATTGATTCCGAAAGACCCGAATGATGAAAAGAATGTAATCATGGAAATTCGTGGAGCTGCCGGTGGAGACGAAGCTGCTCTATTTGCAGGGAACTTATTCCGCATGTACAGCCGCTACGCAGACACGCAAGGCTGGAAAATTGAAATTATGGATGCTTCTCCTACTGGAATTGGTGGCTATAAAGAAGTGATCTTCATGATTAACGGTAACGGAGCGTACTCGAAAATGAAATATGAAAACGGTGCTCACCGTGTTCAACGTGTTCCTGAAACGGAGTCTGGTGGACGCATTCATACGTCGACAGCAACCGTTGCATGTCTTCCAGAAGTGGAAGAAGTAGATGTAGAAATTCATGAAAATGATATTCGTACAGATACGTATGCATCTTCAGGTGCCGGCGGTCAGTCCGTTAATACAACAATGTCAGCTGTTCGTCTAACACATATTCCGACTGGCACAGTAGTAACTTGCCAAGATGAAAAGTCACAAATTAAAAACAAAGCTAAAGCCATGACGGTTCTTCGCGCACGTGTTGCAGATAAATTCCGTCAAGAAGCACAGGCTGAGTATGACGCTGTCCGTAAATCTGCAGTCGGTTCAGGAGACCGTTCAGAACGAATTCGCACATACAACTATCCACAAAATCGCGTGACCGACCACCGCGTTGGATTGACCATTCAAAAATTGGATCAAATCATGGAAGGTAAACTCGATGAAATCGTGAATGTTCTCATAATGACGGACCAATCCGAAAGACTTGAGCGCATGAATGAAACCAATGTGTAAATATGTATACGAGGCTCTCGCGCGAGCCTCGTCTTTTTTAATAGAAAACGGTCGAGAAGAACCAGTCGCGCGTATGTTGCTACAACATGTTTTAAATAAAACACACGTCCAGTTACTCATGGATATGCGTGAAGAAATTTCAGACAGCCAATTCAATCAGTATTGGTCACTCATTGAACAGCACAAAGACGGAAAGCCTGTTCAATACATTATCGGGTCGGAAGAATTTTATGGTCGAACGTTCTCTGTCAATGAACATGTCCTTATTCCACGCCCTGAGACGGAAGAACTTATTGTGGAAACGACTGCCCGTATAAAGCGTTTGTTCAACAATCAAACGGAGTTAAATCTTGCGGATATTGGGACAGGCAGTGGGGCAATCGCCATTACAATGAAGGCTGAAGTTCCTGCTTTACAAGTCACAGCAACCGATTTATCCCAACAGGCACTGAAAGTGGCACAAGCAAACGCAGCTGAACTTGATGCAGACATCACATTCAAGCTTGGTGATTTAACCGCTCCTATTGCAAATGAAAAGTGGGATATCGTATTATCGAACCCTCCCTATATTGCACACGAAGAAGCTACGACTCTATCAGATACTGTATTAAACTATGAGCCTCATAGTGCTCTTTTTGCTGATGAAGAAGGACTTCAGTTATATAAAAGGTTAGCTGTAGAACTCCCTGCAATCATGAATCGACCTGCACTGATTGGTCTGGAAATCGGCTATGCGCAAGGTCCCGCTGTCCAATCTTTCTTCCAAAAATCGTTCCCAACTGCTCAAGTTGATATAGTAAAAGATATAAACGGAAAAGAAAGAATGATTTTTTGTGAGATTCGTGAATAAACTATCAACACCTTGTCCACAATGATGTCAAGGGGGAATGAACAGTGATACAAGATTACGAGATTTTCAGAAACGAAGAACAGCAAACGAAGCGGTCTCCATGGATTGAACTCATCCTGTCGCTCTTACTCATTCAAACATTACTATTTTTATTGCCAGTTATTAGCGGTGCAGCCGAGGCAGTACCAGCAGACGCTATTCAAATAAGAATTGTTGCAAACAGCAACACTAGCGAAGATCAGCAAATCAAATCGTTAATTCAGCAAGAAATTCAACCACTTCTTGAAAAAGCAGCTGCCAGCGTTCAAACAACGGCACAACTTGAAAAAGAATTGAATGCGCTATCTACGGAAATCACGTTAAAAGCACAAGCTTTCACAAAACAGGCAATCCATATCAGCTTGGCAAAAGCATTGATTCCACCAAAAACAGATGGCACTTACTTTTATGCACAAGATTTTCACCAATCACTTGTTGTGACAATCGGAAGTGGCAAAGGTGACAACTGGTGGTGCGCATTATTTCCAAAGGTATGTTATCAAGAAGAAGAAGAAGAAGTGATAGAAGAAGAGCCTGTGAAGTTTTGGACATGGGAGTGGATAAAAAGCAAGTTTTGGTAAGAGTTATACACATTTACACACGTAGTTATCAACAACATGTGCATAACTAACACATTACCCTAATAGAAAGGAGAAATATCGTATGGAAACGAAAAAACTCATTGTGGATAACAATGTGAATAAAATCGAATTTTATTCACAAGCTGTGGAAAAATTAATGGCTGGTGAAGTTGTCGCATTTCCGACTGAAACAGTTTACGGTTTGGGAGCCATTGCTACGGATGAACAAGCAGTCGCGAAAATCTTCGAGGCAAAAGGCAGACCTTCCGATAACCCATTGATTGTTCATGTTGGTAAAGCTTACGACATCGTAAAATACGTCACTTCTGTTCCTGAAAAAGCTGATGCATGCATCAAAGCGTTTTGGCCGGGTCCATTAACACTGATTTTAGACGCAAAACCGAATACGTTTGCTCCGAATGTAACCGCTGGATTATCAACAGTAGGATTACGCATGCCTGATCATCCAGTTGCACTGGAATTACTGACCATGCTTAAACACCCCGTTGCCGCACCAAGTGCAAACCGCAGCGGTAAACCAAGCCCAACAACTGCTCTGCATGTGGAAAAAGATTTGAACGGACGAATTCCTCTCATCTTAGATGGCGGGGCTACCGGAATCGGACTTGAATCAACCGTTGTGGATTTTACTGTTGATCCACCCGTGATCCTGCGTCCAGGCGGCGTTACAGCGCACATGCTACAGGAAGTTATTGGCAAAGTAATTGAACCAGAAACAACCAAAGTGGATGAAGCATCCGTACCACGGGCACCTGGCATGAAATATGCACATTACGCACCTGATGCGCCAGTGTATTTAATTCAACCAGATGTGAACTCGGTAAAGAAAGCCATTCAGACAATACATATGAACCAACAAAAAGTTGCTTTACTCGCTACAGATGAATTCAGTCAAGGCGGGGCAGACTGGTTCTTTTCACTCGGCAATCAACAAAATCTCGAAACTTCTGCACAACATTTATACGCACATTTACGTTCGTGCGATGAAACAACGGCTGATATGATACTCGTTACGGTACCTGAAAAAACAGGTGTTGGTGCAGCCATTTTCAATCGTCTAGAAAAAGCAGCCGATGGCAACTGGTGGCACTCCTAATCTCTTCCTTTTTTGCATAAGCTAGAAGCAATGCAATAGAGGGGGGAGATTTTTTCATTGCCTACAGAAATGCTTGCGGGGCTACTTACCGCACTGGATGTCGTCGCACTTTATAGTGTATTACCAAAAATCCGCTTCCCGCTCATCCTTGCCATCTGGACAGGAATTTTACATATGATTTTCCCGCTCCTTGGGTTTCTAGCAGGAGAGTGGGTTACCTCGTTCATCGTTGAAGGTGGACGTTTCATCTCCAGTATTCTTTTATTTCTTACAGGTGTTCATTTATGCTTATATCAACAAAAACCAAAATCCACACTCATTCCCCCCATTTTACTTGCTATTGTTGTCAGCATTGATACCTTTTCAGTTAGCCTTTCTTTTGGTATGCTTCAATTACAAAAGTGGTTTTTCTTATTCAGTGCCGGCTTTTTCGCTTTAGCGTTTTCATATGTTGCGCTAAAAAGCAAACTGATCAAAGGACCATTGCTAACACGCATATCAGGAGTATGTCTCATGTTGATGGGATTGCTCACTTTGCTAAATAAATGAGGGATTCACGTGAATATCTATTTCATATGTACAGGAAATACTTGCCGCAGTCCGATGGCGGAAGCAATATTCCAATCTCATAATAAAGAAGGAATGCACGTACGTTCAGCAGGAATCTATGCAATGGACGATGGTGACATTTCGGAAAATGCCAAACAAGTCATTCGTGAAGCCGGCATTGATTTCACACACTATTCCCGTCAGGTAAGTGGAGAGGATGTACGCTGGGCAGACCTTGTATTGACCATGACCTCTGCACATAAGCAACTAATCATGCAAGCTTTTCCTTTTGCTGCAGACAAAATATTCACCTTGAAAGAATACGTACGCCCATACGGTTCCCACGACGTGTCCGATCCATTTGGCGGTGACGTGTACATGTACCGTCAAACTTTCCAGGAGCTCACTCAACTGACGAATGAATTACATTCAAAATTAAATGAAGAACAATGACGGCTCTTAATGATTGGGAGCTGTTTTTTTTTGCAAAGCTAGATTTTCAGGTTTTAAGATTTAATAGTTTTGTTTTCGCTACGCTCCTGTTTTTTAAAGAAGTGATATCTCACAACAAGTAGACTGGTGAGACAGGTTGTTGCTGTCTTTTCCGTTTGTGAAAAATTTAACGCTCAAACTGGCTTGTTTAACGATCAATCTAGAGATTTATCGCTCAAACAAGTCTCGTTGGCAAGTTAACTTAAGGAGACGGCAGGCTTCATTTCTAGATAAACACCTTCGAAATGGAGATATACACCAATGAAATAAAGAAAACCACCTCTGATTCCTCCATATCCACTTACGAATTCAAGATAACCCAAATCAAAGAATGGCTAGAAAGGCACTTTGCGCTTTTCTTAGTAAAAATGGTAAGATAAAAGCGAATATGAATAGAAATGAGGGACTGAAATGAATATCGCGATATCTTCCGATCACGGGGGCAATACTTTGCGTAAAGAAATTACTTCTTTACTTGACGAACTGGGACACACATATCAGGATTTCGGTCCACAAACGAGCGATTCAGTCGATTATCCGGACTATGCAGGACCTGTTTCAGAGGGGGTTGCTACTGGGAAATTTGACCGAGGCATCTTAATTTGCGGTACAGGTATTGGCATGTCAATTGCAGCCAATAAAATCAAAGGAATCCGTTGTGCATTGGTTCACGATGTGTTCAGCGCAAAAGCGACACGTGGCCATAATGATTCCAATATATTAGCAATGGGCGAACGCGTAATTGGTGGCGGTCTGGCTCGTGAAATTGTAAAAACATGGTTGGAAAGCGAATTTGAAGGTGGACGTCACGAACGTCGCGTCGCAAAACTTTCAGAACTCGAAAACAAATAGAGGAGTTTGGTCATATGGATGCACACACAATGTGGCAGCCGCAACTCGAACAATTGCTCAGTGAGTTTGCGACACAAGTCACGTTCACACCAGGGCAAATCATTGTTATCGGTTGCTCGACCTCTGAGATTGTTGGAAAACGAATTGGCTCGGCAGGAGGGCTTGAAGTGGCGGAAAGCTTATTCGAACCGTTGCAAGCATTTGCAAGCAAACATGAGATTCATTTAGCTTTTCAAGGATGCGAACATATTAACCGAGCGCTAACGATGGAAAGACAAACGGCACATACCTATGGTCTAGAACCGGTAAATGTCATTCCAGTTCAAAAAGCGGGAGGTTCCATGTCTGCCTACGCCTATACACATTTTAATGATCCGGTTGTGGTCGAGCAAGTAAAAGCCCATGGTGGCATCGATATTGGACAAACTTTGATCGGCATGCACATCAAGCCTGTAGCAGTGCCTATCCGAACATCTGTAAAACGAATTGGTGAAGCCATTGTCACACTCGCTACTACCCGTCCGAAACTCATCGGCGGAGAGCGAGCAGTATATAAAATCAAGTAGACATAAAGGGGATATGGACACATGAAGAAGATTGCTGAGCAAGACAAAGCTATTTTTGAAGCAATGACTGCTGAAAAAACACGTCAACAAGGGAATATCGAATTAATTGCATCTGAAAACTTTGTTTCAGAAGCAGTTATGGAAGCTCAAGGATCTGTATTAACGAATAAATATGCAGAAGGCTACCCAGGAAAACGTTATTATGGTGGCTGTGAACACGTAGACGTAGTGGAAAACATTGCGCGTGACCGTTTGAAAGAAATTTTTGGAGCGGAACATGCGAACGTGCAACCACATTCTGGCTCGCAAGCGAATATGGCGGTTTACATGACTGTACTTGAGCAAGGCGACACGGTTTTGGGAATGAATTTATCCCATGGCGGTCACTTGACGCATGGTTCTTCAGTTAACTTCAGCGGGATTCAATATAAATTCGTTGAATACGGTGTGGACGAAATGACTGAAACAATCGATTACTCGGATGTGCGCGAAAAAGCCTTGCAACATAAACCAAAAATGATTGTTGCTGGAGCAAGCGCGTATTCACGTACACTTGATTTTGCTAAATTCCGTGAAATTGCAGATGAAGTCGGAGCGTACTTAATGGTTGATATGGCTCACATTGCTGGCTTAGTAGCAGCTGGAGAGCATCCAAATCCAGTACCTCATGCTCACTTTGTAACGTCAACGACCCACAAAACACTTCGTGGCCCACGTGGCGGATTGATTCTTACAACCGAAGAATTTGCGAAGAAAATTGATAAAACAATTTTCCCAGGGATTCAAGGTGGTCCATTGATGCATGTAATCGCTTCGAAAGCAATAGCATTTGGAGAAGCACAACAACCTGAATTCAAAACGTATATTCAACAAGTGGTCAAAAATGCGAAAGCATTATCTAACTGCTTAATTGATGAAGGCATTGATGTTGTTTCAGGCGGCACGGACAATCACTTACTGCTCGTTAACTTAAAGTCTTTGAACTTAACTGGTAAAGTAGCAGAAAAGTTATTGGACGAGGTTGGCATTACAGTGAACAAAAATACGATTCCTTTCGATAAAGAAAGCCCATTCGTTACTTCAGGTATCCGAATTGGAACACCAGCTGTAACATCTCGTGGTTTCAAAGAACCAGAAATGAAAGAAATCGCGTCAATCATGTCGAAATTATTGAAAAACCACGAAGACGAAGCAGTTCATAAAGAAGCGGCTGAACGAGTAGCAGAACTTACTTCTAAGTTCCCTCTTTATCAGGTATAGAAGAATTGATTTATGCATAATTATGAAGGACTTCTCCCATTTGGAGAAGCCCTTCTTTTTTATGGGAAATCATTCTATTTGAAATATTGAAATACTATAAAAGTAACTCAATATTAGAAATTTTTTTGGCTAAAATAATGTTCAGCCGAGTGATATTGGGGTATTCCTACCATTACCTCAAGACCGTAAAGTTTGGAAAATAATTACCAAAATATTGTGTAGGAGGCATATTCATCTATTTTGAATAGTAAAATCGTCGCTTGCTACTAGCACATATGTAACTAGTCAAACTATTAGAAATGTTTTATATTTGTATAATACTTATTTTAAAAGAGTATTATAAATTGAAAAACTATTTTTCATCACGAAGCACAGAAGAACTAAGGGGGATTTAAATATGAAGGGCAAGACGCAACCAAAAGGTCTTCAACGGGGGCTTGAAGAAAGGCATATAACACTGATGTCTTTAGGAGCAGCCATCGGAGTAGGACTGTTTCTTGGATCTGCAACTGCAATAAAGTTAGCAGGACCGAGTATTTTATTTGGATATGCATTCGCTGGGATGATGATGTTCTTTATTATGAGAGCACTTGGGGAAATGGCTATTCACAAACCAGTAGCGGGTTCGTTTAGTAAATACGCACGTGATTACTTAGGACCGTTGGCAGGATACATAACTGGATGGAATTATTGGTTCTTATGGGTCGTAACTTGTATGGCCGAAATAACGGCTGTTGGTATTTATATGGAATACTGGTATCCAGACACGCCGCGCTGGATTTGGGCTTTAGCAGCATTAGTTGCAATGGCTTCGATTAACTTTTTAGCAGTCAAAGCGTATGGTGAATTGGAGTTCTGGTTTGCTTTAATTAAAATCGTCACGATTATCGCGATGATCTTTATTGGGGCAGGCATGATTGTATTTGGTATTGGTAACGGGGGCATTGCAACCGGTATCAGTAATTTATGGGAACACGGGGGCTTCTTCCCGAACGGAATTGAAGGGCTTTTATTATCTCTGCAAATGGTTATGTTTGCTTTCCTTGGTATTGAAATGATTGGTGTAACAGCTGGAGRAGTCAAAAATCCAGAGAAATCGCTTGCAAAAGCGATTGATTCGGTTTTCTGGCGCATTCTGATTTTCTACGTAGGGGCACTATTTGTCATCATGTCCATTTATCCATGGGAGGAAATCGGATCAAAAGGAAGCCCGTTTGTAATGGCATTTGAACAAATCGGTATTCCTGGCGCAGCTGGTATCATCAACTTCGTTATTTTGACAGCAGCACTATCTTCTTGTAACAGTGGGATTTTCAGTACTGGAAGAATGTTGTTTAACTTAGCAGAACACGGTGAAGCTCCAAAGAAATTTGCAAACCTGACAAGAAACGGTGTTCCAGGAAAAGCCGTTATTGCAACAGCAATAGTTTTACTGGTTGGGGTAATTTTGAATTATATAGTGCCGGCTAAAGTATTTACATGGGTAACGAGCATCGCAACTTTCGGTGCTATCTGGACGTGGGGGATTATTTTGGTTTCTCAAATCCAATTCCGTAAGAAACTAAAACCTGCGGAGAAAGCAAAACTGAAATACAAAGTTCCTTTCTTCCCGATCACATCTTATATTGCACTTGCTTTCCTAGTGTTTGTTATCGTTGTAATGGCATATTCCCCGGATACAAGAATCGCACTTGTTGTTGGGCCACTATGGCTAGTTTTCTTAACAGTTTATTATTATGGAAAAGGGTTCCACAAAAAGAACCGAGCCCATCACTCGAAGTAAAATAGTGTGGAATTTTAAGGCACCATGGACGATTAGTCTGTGGTGCTTTTCTTATTTTTTCGACAGACATGATTTGAAAGGATAAAAATAGCTTAAATACATTATAAGGTAATTTTCATAAGGGAAAACTTGGTGTGCTTGTATTGAGAATTCAAATAAATTATATAAAAGGAATAAACATTCGCGAAAGAGAACAAATCAAAATAAGAGAGGGAATAAACACTCCTCTCCAATTGGAAAGGAACCTTTCAATCAATCATCTTGTCATATAAACGAAACTTTCTTAAAAATGTAAATATGAAGGGAGTCGAGCGTAACCGTTTTTTTCTGCTATAATAGATAAAGTTTGAACGTTAAAGGAGAGGACAAAATGGGAAAAGTATACGTATTTGATCATCCATTGATCCAACATAAATTAACATATATCCGTGACAAGAAGACGGGTACGAAAGAATTTCGCGAATTGGTAGATGAAGTAGCAACATTGATGGCTTTTGAAATTACACGCGATATGCCTCTTGATGATGTTGAAGTAGAAACGCCAGTAACAACAGCTAAAGCAAAAGTTTTATCTGGTAAAAAATTAGGCATCGTGCCAATTTTGCGTGCCGGTATCGGTATGGTAGACGGTATTTTAACATTAATCCCAGCGGCTAAAGTCGGACATATCGGCTTATACCGTGATCCAGAAACTTTACAGCCTATCGAATATTATGTGAAGCTCCCAGCGGACGTTGAAGAGCGTGATTTTATATTAGTTGATCCAATGCTTGCAACGGGTGGATCTGCACTTGTTGCAATCAATGCTTTGAAAAACCGCGGTGCAAAAAGCATTAAATTTATGTGCTTAATCGCTGCTCCAGAAGGTGTAGAGGTTCTTCAACAAGCACACCCTGATGTTGATATCTACATTGCTGCCCTTGACGAAAAATTGGACGACCATGGTTACATCGTGCCAGGACTTGGCGATGCTGGTGACCGTTTGTTCGGAACAAAATAAGTAAGGAAGTGCTTTGACCTTGACGAAAAAATGGAAAGTCATGACGATTTTTGGGACACGCCCAGAAGCAATTAAAATGGCACCACTCGTATTGGAATTAGAAAAACATACAGACGAAATCGAATCCATCGTGACCGTAACGGCGCAACATCGCCAAATGCTTGACCAAGTATTGGACACATTCGGCATTACACCTGACTTCGATTTGAACATTATGAAAGACCGCCAGACTTTAATCGACGTGACAACACGTGGACTTGAAGGATTGGATGCAGTCATGAAAGAATCGAAGCCCGACATCGTCTTGGTACATGGCGATACGACAACGACTTTCATTGCAAGCTTAGCGGCTTTCTATAACCAAATCGCAGTTGGTCACGTAGAAGCGGGACTTCGTACATTTAATAAATACTCACCATACCCTGAGGAAATGAACCGCCAATTAACTGGTGTTATGGCAGACCTGCATTTCTCACCAACGGAAGTATCTGCAGATAACCTTCGCCGTGAAAACAAACCGGAAGATCGCATTGTCGTAACAGGCAACACGGCGATTGACGCGTTGAAAACAACGGTTCGCGAAGAGTACTCGCATCCTGTACTGGAACAAATCGGCTCAGACCGAATGATTTTATTGACGGCACACCGTCGTGAAAACTTGGGTGAACCGATGCGCAACATGTTCCGTGCAATCAAACGTTTGATTGAAGAACATGACGACGTACAAGTTGTCTACCCAGTTCATATGAATCCTGCTGTACGTGAAATAGCTAGTGAAATCCTTGGAAATGATCCACGCATTCACTTGATCGAGCCTCTAGAAGTACTCGATTTCCATAACTTCGCAGCACGTTCTTTCATTATATTGACTGATTCAGGCGGCGTGCAGGAAGAAGCACCTTCTTTAGGGAAACCGGTTCTTGTATTGCGCGATACGACTGAACGTCCAGAAGGAATCGCGGCAGGAACATTGAAGCTAGCGGGTACGGACGAAGAAACAATTTATGGTTTAGCAAAAGATTTGCTGACGAACGATGAAGCTTATGCGTCAATGTCTCATGCATCCAACCCGTATGGTGACGGTGAAGCATCAAGACGAATCGTTGAAGCGCTGAAAGACTATTTAAATAAGTAGAAAAAAGGAAAAGGGACAGCCTCGGCAGTCCCTTTCACTATGACATTGTTAGGGAATTGTATCCGAAAACGTGAATTTTAGATATAGTTGTCCGAATTCTAGATAAACGTAGGTGAAATCTAGATAACGCTACTCGAATTGAAGATATCACCACACAAAATGCAGATAACCTTCTTCGAATACGAGATAAACATCGAGATAACCACTACTAAACAATCTGCACCAGCACCAAAAAAAGATATTTCATAACAACTCAGCCTGCTGTTTGCAAATTTGTCGACAATATGTCGATTGAGGCGACTTTGTGAAGTTTTTCACGGGAATCAATTGACATCATTTTACCCCTATTGTATGCTTACAAAGGGTATGAATGAGAGGGCTTTCATGTGTATAATTCACGTTGAAACCTTGTCGTATCTGCTTTCTATCAGATTCGCGATTTTTACAAAGTCATGCAAAAACGTGAGGATCACCATGCGTCAAACGAGACGTCCTTTACAAGAAATGGCCCTTTATTCGGCTATTCTCTCACAACTTGTTGGTTCTATTTTAATAGGAGTTTTCACTGGAATGTGGCTCGATGACAAAATAGACACCACCCCGTTATTTTTAGTGCTTTTTCTGTTCATTGGCCTTGCAGTCGGTGTAACAGCCATGATCTTGACCATTCAAAAGAGTGAATCATGATTTAGACCGTTATTTATGTATAGGAAGAAACTCATTTAACAGTTTCAACAGTAAGACCATACATAGAAACTACTTTCCGTTTAAACACCCTTTGCAAGAATTTCTTTCGGTTTGACATGAAGAATGTCGAAATCAGGAAGAAGCATGAATTCAGTAATCTCGATTGTCTTCTATTAATAGTAGACAGGATTATATACATGAAAAACTCTATACCGAATTGTGAAAGAGAGGTGAATGCACGTGCATCATGAGAACCCGACGGTGGTATGGCTTGGGCTTACGTTCAACCTATCAAACGTTATGATGCTAACAGTAACGGCACTTATCGTTCTATTAATCGCAGTAGTTTCTACTCGGAACTTAAGTTTAAAGCCAACTGGTATGCAAAATTTTATGGAGTGGTTAATGGACTTCGTAAAAGGGATTATCAAAAGCAATATGGACTGGAATACAGGTGGACGATTCCATGTTCTAGGTATTACGCTTATCATGTTCATCTTTGTAGCGAACATGTTAGGTCTACCATTTTCAATCGTTATCAATGGTGAATTGTGGTGGAAATCTCCAACCGCAGATCCAATCATAACGATGACGTTAGCGGTTATGGTCATGATATTAACTCATTACTATGGCATCAAGTTAAAAGGTCTTTCCGAGTACGGAAAAGATTTCTTGAAACCTTTACCGTTCCTTCTGCCCCTTAAGATTGTAGAAGAGTTCGCCAATACGGTGACACTTGGTCTTCGACTTTACGGGAACATTTATGCAGGGGAAGTATTGCTAGGGTTACTAGCAGGTATTGGCGGCGCAAGTATTTTTGGTTTTGCAGGAGCATTGATTCCAACATTAGCTTGGCAAGGTTTCTCGATTTTCGTCGGAACGATTCAATCGTTCATCTTCGTCATTTTAACAATGGTTTATATGTCTCACAAAGTGAGTCATGATCATTAAGTATAACTTGTTCAATACTTGAACAAAGAAAAAACAAATTTCAAGGAGGCAACACACACATGGAAGGTTCAATTGGTATTTTAGCAGCAGCAATCGCAATCGGTTTAGGAGCTCTAGGAGCAGGTATCGGTAACGGATTAATCGTTTCAAAAACAATCGAAGGTATGGCTCGCCAACCTGAAGCACGTGGATTATTACAAACAACAATGTACATCGGGGTTGCATTAGTAGAAGCCCTTCCTATCATCGCAGTAGTTATCGCGTTCATCGTTTTAAACAAATAATATATATATACTCACAAATGGTAATGGCGAAGTTGATCTTTGACGATTCTTCGTCATTCTCTTATGAATATTGATCGTTTTTAAACATAGAAAATCCATCTGTTTAGATTCAGATAAAGACTTGAAGCTCTTGAAGGGAGTGAAACAATCGTGTTTTTGGATTACCTCGTCCTAAATGCCACTACAGAACATGCTGTAAAAGCACTTAACACTGGTGACATTTTTGCTACTTTAATCGTTTTCATCCTTTTAATGGTCCTATTGAAGAAATTCGCATGGGGTCCGTTGATGGGAGTAATGAAGCAACGTGAAGAGTTAATTGTTAGTGAAATCGAAGCAGCTGAAAAAAGCCGCCAAGAATCACATCAATTACTTGAAGAACAACGTGCCTTATTAAAAGAAGCACGCACAGAAGCACAAGCGATTGTTGAAAACGCGAAGCAACAAGGCGATGCACAACGTGAAGAAATCATCACAACTGCACGCGCTGAAGCAGGCCGTTTGAAAGAATCAGCTGTCCGTGAGATTGAAACAGAAAAAGAAAAAGCTATCGCAGCAGTACGCGAAGAAGTTGTATCTCTATCTGTTCTTGCAGCATCTAAAGTTCTTGGAAAACAAATTTCTGAAGAAGATAACCGTGCGTTAATCGAAGAAACGATTGCGAAGGCAGGCGATGTAGTGTGAGTCAATCAACTGCAGCGAAACGTTATGCCCTAGCATTGTTTCAACTAGCACAACAACATAACCAACTAGCTCACGTGGAAGAAGATTTCCGTGAAGTGAAAGTGGTATTTAAAGAAAATCGTGAATTGCAGGTTATGCTTGCTTCTCCAAAGCTTTCTTTAGACCGTAAAAAAGAGTTGATTCGTGAGTTATTCGGTAAAGCTAATCCATTCGTAGTGAATACACTGCAAGTGTTGATTGACCGTAAACGAATCAATGAAGTAGTGGCAGTAGCTACTGAATTTGAAACACTTTCAAACGAAGCACAAGGTATTGCTGACGCGAAAGTATTCTCTACACGTCCTTTGACTGATGATGAGCGTGCGGCGATTTCGTCTGCATTTGCACACAAAGTAGGGGTGAACTCTTTACGCATTGAAAACGAAATTGATCCATCATTGATTGGTGGCATTCGTCTTCAAATCGGGAATCGTATTTTCGATAGCAGCGTAAGCGCTAAGCTAGACCGCTTGAAAAAACAACTTATTGGTTAATATTATGAAACGAAAGAGGTGACATACATGAGCATCAAAGCTGAAGAAATCAGTGTCTTGATTAAACAGCAGATTGAAAATTATCAATCTGAGATGAAAGTTAGCGATGTGGGTACAGTTATCCAAATTGGTGATGGTATCGCTCGTGCTCATGGTCTCGACAACGTCATGGCTGGAGAATTATTGGAATTCTCTACCGGTGTTATGGGTATGGCACAAAACTTAGAAGCGAACAACGTAGGTATCGTTATTCTAGGACCATATGCAGATATCAAAGAAGGCGATGAAGTACGTCGTACAGGCCGTATTATGGAAGTACCAGTTGGACCAGAATTGATTGGCCGTGTTGTCAATCCACTAGGCCAACCAGTTGATGGCTTAGGCCCAATCAACACAACAAAAACTCGTCCAATCGAAAGCCCAGCACAAGGTGTTATGGCCCGTAAATCGGTTCATGAACCATTGCAAACTGGGATCAAAGCGATTGACGCACTAGTGCCGATCGGCCGTGGTCAACGTGAGTTAATCATCGGTGACCGTCAAACAGGTAAAACAGCTGTTGCGATCGATACAATCCTTAACCAAGCTGACCAAAACATGATTTGTATTTACGTAGCAATCGGTCAAAAAGAATCGACTGTTCGTAACGTAGTTGAAACGCTTCGTAAAAACGGCGCATTAGAATACACAATCGTTGTTACTGCATCAGCATCTCAACCAGCTCCATTATTGTACCTAGCTCCTTACACAGGTATTACAATGGCGGAAGAATTCATGTTTGATGGCAAGCATGTACTAATTGTTTATGATGATTTATCTAAACAAGCTGCTGCTTACCGCGAACTTTCATTATTACTTCGTCGTCCTCCGGGTCGTGAAGCATATCCAGGGGATGTATTCTACTTACATAGCCGCTTGTTAGAGCGTGCTGCTAAGTTGAATGAAACACTTGGTTCAGGGTCAATTACAGCTCTTCCATTCGTTGAGACACAAGCTGGAGATATCTCTGCTTATATTCCAACAAACGTAATTTCGATTACGGATGGACAGATCTTCTTACAATCTGACCTATTCTTCTCAGGTGTTCGTCCAGCAATCAACGCGGGTCTTTCAGTATCACGTGTTGGTGGTTCAGCTCAAATTAAAGCAATGAAAAAAGTTGCGGGTACACTACGTCTTGACTTAGCTGCATTCCGTGAACTTGAAGCATTCGCTCAATTCGGTTCTGACCTTGATAAAATAACTCAATCCAAATTAAACCGTGGTGCACGTACAGTAGAAGTATTGAAACAAGACTTGAACAAACCGCTTAAGGTTGAAAAACAAGTTATTATTCTTTACGCTCTTACACGTGGTCACTTAGATGATATTCCAGTTCAAGATATCGTTCGTTTCGAGAACGAATTGCATAGCTGGTTAGATTCAAACCACACAAACGTTTTAGATCACATCCGTACAACAAAAGATCTTCCTGCTGACGAAGACTTAGTAAACGCGATCTCAGCGTTTAAAAAGACATTTGCTAAATCAGAGTAATCTTTTTGGATGAATAAAAAACGATAAGGTGGTGAAATACCAGTGGCATCATTACGCGACATTAAAAGCCGAATAACATCGACAAAGAAAACGAGCCAGATTACAAAAGCGATGCAAATGGTGTCGGCTTCGAAATTGAACCGTGCAGAATTGAATGCGAAATCATTCGTTCCTTACATGGCGAAAATTGAAGATGTCGTAGGAGCAATCGCTTCAGGAACTAGCGATAATGGGCATGCAATGCTCAAATCTCGCCCTGTAGCTAAGACAGCTTACCTCGTCATCACTGCTGACCGTGGACTTGCGGGTGCATACAACAGTAACGTGTTACGTGCTGTAACGAATGCAATTCGTGAACGTCACACATCAAATGATCAATTTGTAGTCTTTGCAGTTGGACGTATCGGTCGTGATTTCTTCACGAAACGCGGCATTACAGTAATTGAAAGTGCAGTCGGTTTACCGGATCAGCCTTCATTTGCTGATATTAAAGAAATAGCGCGCAAGGCTGTTGGTATGTTCACAGAAGGTATGTATGATGAACTTTATATGTACTACAACCATTTTGTTAGCGCCATTCAACAAGACGTTACAGAGAAAAAGGTGCTTCCGTTAACGGACATCGCAATGACAAGCACAGCTGCTTCATATGAATTCGAGCCTTCAGGCGAAGCAATTCTTGAAGTACTGCTTCCACAATATGCGGAAAGCTTGATCTACGGTGCTTTACTAGACGGCAAAGCAAGTGAACATGCTGCACGTATGACAGCAATGAAGAGCGCAACCGATAACGCAAGTGAACTAATCAGTTCATTGACATTACAATTCAACCGTGCACGTCAAGCAGCGATTACCCAAGAAATCACGGAAATCGTCGGCGGCGTAGCGGCTCTAGAATAGAAGAAGTAAGTAAGACAGGAGGGAACAAGTATGAACATAGGACACGTTCTTCAAGTAATGGGTCCAGTTGTTGACGTTAAGTTCAACAACGGCCAGTTACCAGCAATCTATAACGCATTGACAGTTGCGATTGAACGTCCAAACCAAGAGCCAACAACGTTAACTCTTGAAGTTGCGTTACACCTTGGTGACGACTCTGTCCGTACAGTAGCTATGTCATCTACAGATGGCTTGAAACGTGGTGCGGAAGTTACAGACGCTGGATCAGCAATTACAGTTCCAGTTGGTGACATCACATTAGGTCGTGTATTCAACGTACTTGGTGAAGTAATTGACTTAGGCGAAGAGATCCCGGCTGAATTACGCCGTGACCCGATTCACCGTCTTGCACCAACGTTCGAACACCTTTCAACAGAAGTTGAAATTCTTGAAACAGGAATCAAAGTAGTAGACTTATTAGCTCCTTATATCAAAGGTGGTAAAATCGGTCTCTTCGGTGGTGCCGGTGTAGGTAAAACTGTACTTATTCAAGAATTAATCAATAACATCGCACAAGAACACGGCGGTATCTCGGTATTCGCAGGTGTTGGTGAGCGTACGCGTGAAGGAAATGACTTATTCCACGAGATGAGCGATTCTGGCGTAATCAAGAAAACAGCAATGGTATTCGGTCAAATGAACGAGCCGCCTGGTGCACGTATGCGTGTTGCCTTGACTGGTTTGACAATGGCTGAGTATTTCCGTGATGAGCAAGGTGCAGACGTACTATTGTTCATCGATAATATCTTCCGTTTCACTCAAGCAGGTTCTGAGGTATCAGCCCTTCTAGGTCGTATGCCATCAGCCGTTGGTTACCAACCAACACTTGCTACTGAAATGGGTCAATTGCAAGAGCGTATCACGTCTACTAACGTAGGTTCTGTAACATCGATTCAAGCGATTTACGTACCTGCCGATGACTATACGGATCCAGCTCCAGCAACAACATTTGCTCACTTAGATGCAACAACAAACTTAGAACGTAAACTTTCTGAGATGGGTATTTACCCAGCGGTAGATCCTTTGGCTTCAACTTCTCGTGCATTGTCACCTGAAATCGTTGGCGAAGAGCACTACTCAGTTGCTCGTCAAGTACAATCAACACTTCAACGCTACAAAGAACTTCAAGATATCATCGCGATTCTTGGTATGGATGAGTTATCTGATGATGACAAGTTAACGGTTAACCGTGCTCGTCGTATTCAGTTCTACTTATCTCAAAACTTCCACGTAGCTGAGCAATTCACTGGCCAAAAAGGTTCATACGTACCGGTTAAAGAAACAGTTCAAGGATTCAGACAAATTCTTGATGGTAAATATGATCACCTACCTGAAGATGCATTCCGTTTAGTTGGACGCATTGAAGAGGTTATTGAAAAAGCGAAAAGCATGGGCGTTGAAGTTTAATAACAGGGACCAGGAGGGGAAAAAATGAAGACCATCAAAGTCAATATTGTCACTCCCGACGGCCCGGTATACGATTCTGAAGTCAACATGATCATTGCCTCTACAACAACTGGTGAAATTGGTGTGCTACCTGGACACATTCCAATGGTTGCTCCACTTAAAGTGGGTGCCATTCGTCTGAAAAAGGAAGGAACAACTGAAATCGTAGCAGTAAGCGGCGGTTTCTTGGAAGTCCGACCTGACCAAGTATCCATTCTAGCTCCATCAGCTGAAGTAGCTAGCACAATTGATATCAATCGTGCGAAAGAAGCAATGAAACGTGCTGAAGAACGTCTGAACTTATCAAAACAAGACGACGTCGATTTCAAACGTGCGGAACTATCATTGAAACGCGCAATGAATCGTATCAACGTTAATGAGGGTAACATCTAATAAAAGATGGCGAGTCGAGGAGTAGTATTCTCCTCGACTCGTTTTTTTATTTGATAGGTGGGGGTCTCTCTATTTCACAGTTCGATATAGAGGATTCACTGTTGTTTATTTACATTGCTCAATGTTATATCTGAATGTAACGAATGTATTTCTGGAAATGGGTTTTCATTCTCCAATTTCATTGTTCAACACAATTCGAACGTGATAAGTTTATTAACTTAATTTTTCACATTCGTTCGTATGCTGCCAGACAACATCTTAACAAAAGTGTTTTCCTTACTTAATTCGACCACTTTTCAAACAAAAAGGAGCAATCACCATGTATACACAAATTGGGCAACAAGCAATCCTTGGCATTTTATCGCATACATTTTTTATCGGAATTACATTTTTTGCACTTCGTGCTGTCATGATCGAAAAAGTTGTCAAAAAGCAACATGTTTTTCAAGTGCAACTACTATACATTCTTTTGAGCATTGCAATCGGTTCTTCAGTGTCGAACTTCTTTTTGCACATGTCGACTTGGTCGAAACAGATTCCGTTCCTCTTTTCATAAAGAGTCTCTTTATGTCCATAAAGATGAACGAGTTTCGTAGCTATGGCCATGGAGAGAACAAATATTACCCGGGAAATAAATTGTCGAAGGATGGTTTAATCCTAGTGTCGAAGGGAATTAGTAGGTAGAATAACTTAACAAAAAAGAGTTTAAAAGAGTTCCATTTTGACCGACACAAAGAACTTGTGACTTACGTATCATATAAAACAGTTACTTGTCAAAAAGTTCACAAAAAATGAGGGAATGGGTACTTGTGTTATACGAGAAATGTCTGTAATATGAGTAATGTTTTTATTCCTAATAAATGACATCATACGAGTTTAATCGACACATAGAGAAAAATCATTATATAAAACATGGAGGGTCAACATTGGATAAAATTATTGTAAGAGGCGGCCATAAGTTAACAGGGAAAGTAAGAGTAGAGGGTGCAAAAAATGCGGTACTACCGGTATTGGCAGCAGCTCTTTTAGCAACAAAAGGAAAAAACATCATTCGTGACGTAGCGAACTTAGCAGATGTTTACACGATAAATGAAGTATTGAAAAGTTTAGGTGCATCAGTGCAATATTTCCCAAAACAAAACGAAGTCATTATCGATTCTTCAGCTACATTATCAAGTGAAGCTCAATTCGAATACGTTCGTAAAATGCGTGCATCGATCTTAGTAATGGGACCGATTTTAGCTCGTAACGGCTTTGCGCGTGTAGCACTTCCAGGGGGCTGTGCAATCGGTTCTCGTCCAATCGATCAGCATTTAAAAGGTTTTGAAGCGATGGGCGCTGAAATCTCATTTGGTCATGGATTTGTTGAGGCAAGAACAGAAGGTCGCTTAAAAGGTGCTAAAATTTATATGGACTTCCCAAGTGTTGGGGCTACTGAAAACATCATGACGGCGGCAGCATTAGCAGAAGGAACGACAATTCTTGAAAATGCTGCAAGAGAGCCGGAAATTGTAGATTTGGCGAACTTCATCAACGAAATGGGTGGACGTGTTATCGGGGCTGGTACCGACACGATTCGCATCGAGGGTGTAGAAGAATTAGAAGGTACACTTCACCATATCATTCCTGACCGTATTGAAGCAGGTACATTCATGGTGGCAGCTGCCATCACAAAAGGTGATGTAACAATCGAAAACGCAGTTCCTGAGCATATGGCAGCGTTAATTTCCAAAATGGAAGAAATGGGCGTTTATATCAATGAAGAAGAAGACGGACTTCGTATCCGTGCAACTGAAACATTGAAATCAGTGGATATTAAAACAATGCCGCATCCTGGCTTCCCGACTGACATGCAATCACAAATGATGGCATTGATGTTAACGGCAACAGGCACGGGAATGTTGACTGAAACGGTATTTGAAAACCGCTTTATGCACGTAGAAGAATTCCGTCGCATGAACGGGAATGTGAAAATTGAAGGTCGCTCGGTTATTATGCAAGGACCATCAGAACTTCAAGGCGCAGAAGTGGCAGCAACTGATCTACGT
Source organism: Paenisporosarcina sp. P4_D4 (assembly GCF_056401835.1). Lineage (NCBI taxonomy): Bacteria > Bacillati > Bacillota > Bacilli > Caryophanales > Caryophanaceae > Paenisporosarcina > Paenisporosarcina sp. P4_D4. Next base: position 205,164 of record NZ_JBFUIO010000001.1, read on the forward strand.
GCAGCTGCAGCATTAATTTTAGCGGGCTTGGCTTCAGAAGGCGTAACACGCGTTACTGAACTTTACCATCTTGACCGTGGATACGTGAACTTCCACTTGAAACTACAGGCACTTGGAGCAGACATTGAACGCGTTTCATCTGAGTCTTCTGATGAAAAAGTAATGCAACAAACCGTTTAATCCCTATCCTATCCTATTCCAAAAACCGACATCTTATACCCAAGATGTCGGTTTTTTTGTGGAAAATTTTATTCCTGTTAATACTCAGTTTTGGGAAGAGGGGGTAGGGGGATATTTAGTTTATGCCATTTCCTTTTTATTTGTTCCTATTCGGAAAGCTCACTTTGTTTATATTAATCCGTAACAGTAATACCCCTCAGAATGAAGTGGGAGGGGGCAAGTTGGTTTGTTTACGCTTTACTCCTGTTAGAAGTGTGGCAATATTAACGGGAGGGAGTTTTTATTCCCTTTCAAGATTTGTTCCTATTAAGGATACGTTTAATCCCTCTCGCGAGTACTTTATTCCCGTTCGCACTATTCCCATTCGCCCAGTTACTTCCAAAAAAATTCCATAGAAGTGTTTTGTTTCCGTTGCGATGCTGATAAGAGATCTCGACATACGATATGAAGAAACCCATTTGAAATCTAGATTTACTCGCATTAAATCCAGATAAATTCTAATGCTCTCTGTAATTCATATTCTTTACTCTATCATCATATATTCCACCATGAGATACTTAGCCATTGTCATCACCTGTCTCTGTTTATTCCTCCTGCCACTGCAAATAATTAAGAAACTACCGCAACAAGGGCAAGAGTCAGCACCCGAACCCGAAACCGACAATGTTGTAGCTTGTGAACCTATACTAATTCGCGTGGAAGGGCATGCTGAGCCGTTTCCATTAGAGGACTATGTCAAAGGTGTCGTACAAGCAGAAATGCCAGCTACGTTCCAGCTAGAGGCCTTAAAAGCGCAAGCAATTGCCGCACGAACATTCGCACTCAAAACAACCAATTTTGGTTCAAAATCTATTAAACCAACTACTTCACACCAAGCGTTCATCTCACCGAGTGAACGCATATCCCCTCCAAACATCGCACAAGCAATCACGGAAACTGCCTCACAAATTCTTACCTATAATAATGAACTCATCACAGCCATGTTTTTCTCCACGAGCAATGGGAAAACGGAAAGCGCGAAAGGGTATAGTGGTAACGACATTCCATATTTAGTCATCACGGATAGCCTGGGGGATACCATATCTCCGAAGTTCAACAACACGAAAACATTCAGCCTGAAAGAATGGAACGAGGCATTCGGCTTTAATTGGACAGCCGATCACTTCAAGACACTGGTGCTGACGCCAAATGAATCACAACGAGTCAAACAAATGACGACCACACAGCACGAATGGACAGGCCGTGAAATACGGGATATTTTAGGGCTACCCTCCACGGATTTCGAAATTGATGCATCCAATCCAAATCTTATCGCCGTATCAACGAAAGGATACGGGCATGGAGTCGGGATGAGTCAATACGGAGCAAACGCTATGGCGCAGGAAGGGAGTAAGGTAGAGGAGATTTTGAAACACTACTATCAGAAGACGGAAATAAAAAATTTCCAATCTATTCAACCAGGATGTTTAAAACCTTGAATCGCTGACAACACTAGCATCAGAGGTGATGAATATGCGAGAGGAAAAATCTAATAATCCTTCTCTACCAAAAAAACCAAGTAAAAAACAAACGTGGCTATGGCCAGCGATTTACGTAGGGTTTTCGCTGCTATTTGTCGGCATGATCTGGGGGTACAATGCGTTTATTGATTCTGATAATGTCGCAAAAGGTCCACGAACTGAAGACACGGGAGCAAAAGAAGTTGCTGTAACGTCTCAAAAAGAGTCAATGAAATTCCCATTTGACGAAGCGATGCTTGACCAAATGACAATTCTGCAAGATTTCTATGATCCTACTGCAACGGACGAATCACAAGAAAATTCTCTTCTTGTATTCAACCAAACTTACGAAACAAGTAGCGGTGTGACCATCTCAATTGAAGGCGAACCGTTTGAAATTTTAGCTGCAATGAGTGGTACAGTAAAAGAAGTAAATCTTGATCCATTCCTTGGGGACGAAATCGTTCTAGAACATGAAGACGGCCTACTTACACAATACCGTTCCGTAAAAGAAATTTCAGTGAAAGCCGGTGACCATGTACAACAAGGTCAACCTATGGCAACTGCTACTGAAAATGAATTCAACCCAACAGCTGGCATTCATTTACAGTTTGAAGTGTATGACAAGGGAGAAGCAATTAATCCACGTACGTACTTAGCGTTCTAATTCCCAACTTTAAGGCATACGGTATAGGAAACGTTCGGTACGGAAGGATGCGGTCTTGCACGAACAGATCCGGAAACGTTGCCTAGAGCTTGGCGTATTGGTGCATGAAACGGGCTTAACGGTACGCGCGGTTGCAAAGAAAACGGGCTACTCGAAAAGCACGGTGCACAAAGATTTAACAGAACGTTTAAAACTAGTAAATGAAGCACTGGCCAAAGAAGTTAGTGAAATCCTTGCCTATCATAAGTCGATTCGGCATATCCGGGGCGGGGAAGCAACGAAACAGATGTGGAAACTTAAAGAGGAACACACAGAAGAAACGCCATGACGATTACTCGTCATGGCGTTTTTTCATGTGGCAAAAGAACACCGAAGCTTCGTTTTCAGAACAGGACTATTTACTAAAAAAGATGTAATTATTTGCTCTCTATGATAGAATAGTCAGTTAGTAGAGACAAAGATAGAGAAAGTCAACTATTATGGGATTTGTAGGAAGGGGAAACAAGGTTCATGTTTGCTAAAGATATTGGAATTGACCTTGGAACGGCTAACGTTTTAATACATGTAAAAGGTAAAGGCATTGTATTAAACGAGCCTTCAGTAGTAGCAATGGATCGCAAAACGAAACGTGTGTTGGCAGTAGGCGAAGAAGCACGTAAAATGGTAGGGCGTACTCCCGGAAATATAGTGGCGATTCGTCCGCTAAAAGACGGAGTAATCGCTGATTTTGATGTGACTGAAGCGATGCTGAAACACTTTATTAATAAATTGGATGTAAAAGGATTTTTATCAAAGCCACGTATCTTAATTTGTTGCCCAACGAATATCACAAGTGTGGAACAAAAAGCGATTCGTGAAGCGGCGGAGAAATCTGGCGGCAAAAAAGTTTTCCTCGAAGAAGAACCAAAAGTGGCTGCGATTGGAGCGGGCATGGATATTTTCCAGCCAAGCGGAAATATGGTCGTTGATATTGGTGGGGGAACAACTGATATCGCTGTCCTTTCGATGGGCGACATTGTAACGTCCGAATCGATTAAAGTAGCCGGCGATGTGTTTGATAATGATATTTTACAGTACATAAAACGCGAATATAAGTTATTGATTGGCGAACGTACGTCTGAAGATATTAAAATAAGAATCGGCACGGTATTCGCTGGTGGACGCAAAGAAGAAATGGAAATCCGCGGCCGAGATATGGTTACTGGCTTGCCACGAACTATTCTAATCACTTCTGAAGAAATCGAAAAATGTTTGCGAGAATCCATTGCCATGATCGTGCAGGCTTCGAAAAATGTTCTGGAAAAGACACCTCCAGAATTATCTGCAGATATTATCGACCGTGGCGTGATTTTAACAGGTGGCGGCGCACTGATGCACGGCATTGATTTCTTGCTTGCACAGGAATTGAAAGTACCGGTTTTAATAGCCGAAAACCCAATGGACTGTGTAGCCATCGGTACAGGTATTTTGCTTAATAATATTGGCAAAGCTTCCACTCGACTGTAGAGATCACCAACAAATATACATGCACAATTGATGGACGATAAGGAGAACGGCGAATGACGAATGAAGTAAAAGACGATCAACTACAGGTAAAAACACAGCCAGTTGCTTCTAACCGAAAACAGCACAAAGCTGAAAAAGCCGAAGCTAAGGGTCAAAAGAAAACTTGGTGGGTTCAAATACGTCTTTTCCCGATTTGGCTTCGTATTATTTTGGTTTTAGCTCTTGTCGTTGCTGCAATTGCAGCAGGATTAGTTATTGGCTATGGTTACATCGGAGATGGTGAACCAAAAGATGCACTTAAGTGGGAAACATGGCAACACATTTTGGACATTTTAAACGGGAAAGTGAAGTAAATCGACTCTTTGCACGTCTTTAGTAAAAATATTGTCTAGCTACAAGCGCCAGCTCGCACCTCCGGTTAGGTCCACAGGATGTGGGTCATGAAGGCGTTCCGACACAATTTCGGGACACTAGCCTTCATATCGAAACAATTCGAAAACAGATTTTCGATTCGTTTCTTCCACCATCGGAGTCGATCTGAAGTGGCGCTTTACGCTTTTCTTATGGAGGTTTTACAGTGACATTATCAGCTCAACAAATTCAAGCAATTTTACCACATCGTTATCCATTTTTATTGGTCGATCGAATTACTGAAATTGAAGACGGCAAACGTGCAGTTGGTTTGAAAAACGTTTCAATCAACGAAGATTTCTTCAATGGGCATTTCCCAGGATATCCTGTAATGCCAGGTGTTTTAATTATCGAAGCATTGGCACAAGTTGGTGGAGTAGCGTTATTGAACAAAGAAGAAAACAAAGGACGTCTTGCATTTTTGACTGGTGTAGATAACTGCCGTTTCAAACGACAAGTCGTGCCTGGCGATCAACTTCGCTTGGAAGTGGAATTCGTAAAACTTCGCGGGGCAATGGGCAAAGGTCATGCCATCGCGACAGTAGACGGCGAAATCGCGTGCGAAACAGATATTTTATTTGCTCTCGGACCAATTGTTGAAAAAGAATAATCACTATTCAACAAGTAAAAGTTGTTTAATGCTAATCGTCTGAGGGAATAATAAAGCAGACGGTGTAGCCTTTCAAGTAGGAGGTTTTCCGCTTCATGTATAAAGAATTACCAACCGGAGTAAAAAGTAGCATTACACGCTCCATCAAAACCGTTTTTGAACATTATATGGCTTCGATTGAATGGTCTGAAAATCGTTTCAGTATGGAAGACTTCATTCAAGCTTGGCGTATATATATAAGTGAAAGTGCTACATGGGCAGACAAGATTTCTGAAGAATGTAAGCAAGATCCAGCATTTCACGAAGAAATTGCCAAAAAAATGAATCAAGCCATTGATAAAATTTTGAATGAGCCACCGTCTGAAGAACAAGTTGCAAAAATTGAAATCATGCAAGAACAACTCAACACTCATTATGATTATGCGTGTAAAGCGGAAGCGGCATACGTCGAATCCATTTTAAAAGAAAAACTAAACGCATAGTCGGATAGTTCCTTCCTTTCCCGGGCAACATACAGTGAATCACATTAATTGTGGTGAACAATTGCCGGAAAGGAGGGAATTTTTTATGTGGAAAAAAGCAACGATGGTCTTTGGTATGAGTGCACTTTTACTTGTCGGATGTAACATGAATAACGACAAAGTACCAGGAAACGAAACCCCAATGGAAAACGATGTAAAGGACAACGTAAATGACGTAAATGACAATGTAAAGGACGACGTAAATGACGTACGTGAAGATACCCAAAATTTAGTGCCTGGTACTGAAGGTAAAAATCATGTGGATCCAACAAACGAAGATCAAAACAAAGATAATGATAAAGACATGATGAAAGACGCGAATACAGATCAAGAAGAAATCCTTGAAGATGACATGGATAGACGTGACGCGGATAACAAAGACGAATAATGCTGTATTGTGAAGAAGCCCGAATGTCTTTCCCGGACGAAATGAATCGAAACTTTGATTGAGTTTTTGAAGCTAAGATGCGAATTGGGCTCGCTTTAAAAAAATACAAAAAAGACTCGGCTAAACTTCAGCCGAGTCTTTTTTTAAATGAGGTCGTTGGCGCATATCGTTTTCAAAGCGAGTAATAAGATTTTCACCTGTTAATCCATCTTGGACGAGTTCTGTCAAAAGTTGCAATGCATACTTACGACGGGTGCGAATTAACATCCCTTTCAACAGTACCGAAACATAATCTCCAATTTCTTTGACAGCATATACTGCAACTTCAAAGCTTGCAGGTTCATTTTCAGGATACGAAATGACAACTTTCACTTCAACCAATTCCCCAGAACCATTGTATTGCTCAAATATCGTACTGTCTTTTTTATCGACATACATTTCTAATATCCATGATCGGTGGCTGTTTTCTTGATTGATGATGATGCCATCTACGAGAGGAATCGAAATGGTTTGGTCCCCTTGAACCAATGTCATAGACAACATTTTAAAGGTTTTCAATAAGCTCACAGCCTTTCCGCAAAGTTTAATTGACTCTATTATATCATAGACTTCAAAAATCTTAGAGAACTAGCCAAAACCGCATTTTAAAGAAATGCTTCACACTTAGAGCCGCATGTTATAAGAAGACCTTTGTTAATATATGGTACTTGCAAAATTAAATTTTTACAGGCTTAAAAGAGGGCAAAATTAATTTTTGGTCCATTGCACACAATTAAATGTGCTTTGTACAATAAATTCAGTAACCTGAAAGGAGGTGAATAAATGAATCAAATCGGGATGATTGGCCGCATGACAAAAGATCCAGTATTCCGGCAATTGTCTGAAGGAAGGGTGCAAGCAAGTTTCGTGTTGGCTGTACAACGTACTTACAAAAGCGCAAAATCGGATGAAGCAGATTTTGTATTATGTACTGTATGGGGGAAACTTGCTGAACACACAGTGAAGTATTGTGGAAAAGGCTCGCTTGTAGGAATCAGTGGACATATCCACTCGAGATCCTACCAAAAAGAAGATGGCAATCGTGTCTTCGTAACCGAAGTCATCGTTGAAGAAGTTCAATTCTTACAAACGAAACCGAAAGCAGGACAATCTTCAGAAATTCCTCATATGAAAAAAGAGTCGCAAGCGAAAGAAGACTTTATATTCTCTGAGGAAGAGCACAAAGAATTACCGGTTGTGTAACTATGTTTTCCACGGTAGACCGCACCGTTGGTTAGTACACAAGATTTCTCAATCCAAGAGAAAGGAATTCACCCAATATGAAAGCTTCATCATCTGATCATCTCATTCGAATGGAACTACATATGGAACAACTAATTCGTATGATTGCGAATTTGAATGAGCGGATTCAAGTGCTCGAACACAAATTAACCGAACCCGCATTACGCGTAGTGGGCAAATAAGATTTTACTAGATTGGCAAGAGAGGAAACCGGCCGCGTGAAGCACGGTCGGTCTTGTACATAGAAAAGCGGAAAGCACCACTCTAGCTCAACACCGGCGCTGGAAGGCACGAAGCGAAAGCCCGCTTTCGCATGTATTTGGGAGGGGAGGCTAAGATCCGGACATCGTGTCCGAACGCCTTCATGACCCACATCCTGTGGGCCCAAGCTTAGGTGTGAGCTGGTGCTTGAAGCTGGTCATAAGAAAAGTGTAGCAGGCCAAGATAGACCGACTCCCTCTAATTTTCATAAAATAAAATGCCTGCCGGAAATCCGACAGGCATCCATATAAACGTTAACCTAATGTAAGAAGTTCTTTTAAATCATCATCCGCTAGTTCAGTAATCCACTGGCTGGATTGGATCAAGTCTTCCGACAAAGCTTGTTTATCAGCTAGCAATTTGTCGATTTTCTCTTCAATCGTACCAATTGTCACGAATTTATGCACATGGACAAAACGCGTTTGACCAATGCGGTAGGCACGGTCAGTTGCTTGATTTTCAACCGCTGGATTCCACCAACGATCGGCATGCAATACATGATTTGCAGCAGTTAAGTTAAGTCCCGTTCCACCAGCTTTCAGTGACAAAAGAAACACAGGGAATTCTTTTTCCTGGAAGGATTCAACCAGACGGTCACGCTGTGCTTTTGGCATGCTGCCAGTTAAGAATGGCGGATCGATGTCGTGCAACTCGCTTAAGCAATGCTGTAGCAGATGACCCATTCCAATGTACTGGGTGAAAATGAGACATTGCTCACCGCGAGCGGCAATTTCTGCTGCTAAAGTGACGATGCGCGCCAGTTTTTCAGAACGCTCCATCATATACTCCGCTTCACCAAACCCCTCCTTCAGATATAGGGCTGGGTGATTACACAATTGCTTCAGCTTGCTCAACATTTTTAAAATAAGTCCTTTTTTCTCAAAGCCGGTCAATGTTTCGAGTTTGAACAGCGTCTCCTGAATCAAGCTTTCATAGAGTGCTGCTTGCTCCGTCGTCAATGGGCAATACTCACGCTGTTCTTGTTTGTCCGGCAGGTTCAACAGCAAGTCTGGATCCTGCTTCGTACGTCTCAACAAGAAAGGACGGATTTTGTTTCGTAGTTTTTGTTTATGATTTTCCGACTCATCGCGTTCAATTGGTGCAATAAAGTTATCCTGGAACTTACGGAAGCTACCTAAATAGCCTTTATAAATGAAATCGAAAATGGCCCATAACTCAGACAAACGATTTTCAACTGGTGTTCCTGTCAATGCCAAATGATGTTCACCGCGTAACTTGCGGATCGCACGACTTTGCTTCGTGTGCATGTTTTTGATGTTCTGAGCTTCATCCAGAGTCACACTGGCCCATTCGATTTCACTTAACGCTTCAGCATCCTGAGAAGCCGTACCAAAAGTCGTCAATACGACATCCGGTTTCATGGAAATGAGTTCAGTAGCCAGAGATTCATCTTTGGAACGTGTTTGCCCGTAATGCACATGGACGTCCAAATCAGGCGCAAATCGTGCCAGCTCTTTTTGCCAGTTTCCTAAAACGGAAGTAGGGCAAATGATAAACGATGGCTTATCCGTTTGATTTGTGCGATGTACATGGAGCAAGTACGCAATCAGCTGTACTGTTTTTCCGAGACCCATATCATCCGCTAAACAGACGCCGAATCCTTGTTCACGCATAAACACAAGCCAGTCAAAGCCCTGTTGCTGATAAGGACGCAGTTCCGTCAACAAATGAGGGGAAACAGTCGTAGTAGGCAGACCTTTCTTATCCTGTAGCTGTTCCAAATACTTTTGAAGGGATTGATTCAGTTCGAACTGGAATAATGGATCGTCCTCTTCTTCCAAATTATCTTCATCAAGTACGAGTGCTTCAGGCAGTTCACGGAACAATAATTCTTTCACGGTCCAGTCTTCAGCTTCCGTTTGTTCCATCAACTGGCGGATTTCATGCATCCAGTGTGAATCGATGCGGAACCATTCGTTACCGGCACGTATGTACTCACGATTTTCTTCAACCATTTGTTTGAATTGATCTTCAGTAATCGCTTGACCATTTAACGAGAAGTGCCAATCAAAAGTTAAAATTTCATTCAGACCGGCTGTTGTTTTAAACGAAGCGGTCTTGGCATTCGACTTGACGCGCAGTTTGGATTCTTTCACCGCTTTTAACCAACCTGGCAAAATCACTTCAAAACCAAGAGCTTGCAGGCGTGCTGCATCGTCACGCAAGAAATGGCGGACGTCCAAATCACTTAACGAACTAGATAAAAACCGATCCGCATCCGATTCCATATTCATTAATTCCAGCATATTGGATTGCGTTTCATACACATAAGGAGCATGAACTTTCCATTTATCAGGTAGCGCATTAGCGATTGAAGAATCTTTCTTCCGAAAAGCGGGAGTCCAGTGCACAGAACTTTTCTTGCCGCGAACCACAGTTTCCAATAGCCATTCATCCGAGAAGGACTCAGGCTCACTAAGCCGCAGTGCCACAATGACATCAGCATGCCCGCTTTGAGCTTGCAGAGGCCAACCGCCTTGTTTGAAAAAGGGAAGTAACGTAGGAATATCCGATAACGTCAACCCTGCGCCATACAGTTTCTGCTGAATGGCAGAAGTAAGCATCACTTTTGCAGTAGGTGGGACTTCTTCAGTTGTCAGTACTAGTGAGCCTTCTTCAAACTCAATATCATTCCAAAGAGTTGGCGCACTCCATATGTTTGCAGTTTGTTGAATGGTTGATATCGTCAACTCGTCTTCCTGTGCATAGCCACTAACGTGCACGTAAGGGTGTTTAACGATGGGTGAAAACAGTTCCACTAATTCAAGTGAAGAAAACCGAGTTTCTTCATCATGATTCAAACCGTAAAAAGAGGGTTCATGTTGGAATGAGATAAAAGATATCCATTGTTCCGTAAATAAACGCATGCCTTCATCATTGTAGGCATGCACGGTTGTAAATCCATCATCCATTTGATCGAATGACAGTATTAAATTTTTCATAAAGGGCGATACACGGGAAGTCATAAAGGCAAGTTTCCTTTCTGTATCTCTTCTTGGAGAGCGCGCAATCGACGATATTTCGCTTGAAGTTCGCTTACGTAGCTGTTCCAATATTCGGTTTTGCCACTTTTCTTTGCAGCCGATTTCATTTTTTTCCAAATGCGAACGGCTTGTTTATAGTTATGGCGATTGCGCTCTCGCACTTCGGTCAGTGCAAGTACATGATAAAGCGGCAACACTGTTTCAGGTGCTTCCTGGAGGACAGTCTTCATACCACATGATTCCGCATAATCGAGTGTTGACCCGAATCGGTGATGCAGAGCCACCCAATCTTTATATCGGTGTTGATCAATCAGGAAATCGGAATAGGCACGGACGCCAAATGAACCAAATTGCCAGAACAGCTGCTCACGTTCAGCATCCGGCATTTCGATGAATTTATACAACGCATATAATTTCGAAACGAACACGGAACGGTTCCATGCAGACAAATGACTGTTCACATAATCAAAAATATGTGGACGCATCGCATGCAATATAATCGTCAGCGACGGCAGATCTTCCTGCTCTTTTGCAAGTTTCGCCAAATGCATCCATTCAGGCATATCACTTGGATGAATACGGTCCGTAATGAGTTTCAATTCATCCGGTATTTTTAGCAATAAGCAAAATAAAGCCCGAAACAGGTCGTTATTTAGACTTTTGTTTTCCTGTAAATAAGCAAACTCTTGTTCACGACGGCCTTTTTCTGTTAACAGTATGACCCAATATGCGTGAAACAAATTAAAACGAAGATCAGCCATCGTTTCCAACTCATAAACGATATGACGAACATGTAGCACAAGTGCATCATAAAAAGGATCAGCTGAGAACAAACGTGGTTTGCTCGAGAGATTCAGCAGCTGATGCTGGATATCTTCAATATCGGTCTGGATGGTAGCGCGGAACATGTTTTCATTCATATCTTCGCTGACATCAAACAACAAACGAAGCAGCATAGTTTTGGTATAGACATCGTAAAGAGGTTGCCATTCACGTTCAAAAGGCATGAACTTCTTCAATTTCTGTTTCATTTGAATAATCGAGTTGTCGATAAAGTATCGCTCTTTCCAAGACCAATCACCAGAAACAGCATTGAACGTCGATTGAACGATTGCGTTCCAGCTTTCCGGTGTACGTTCATTGGCAAGTAACGAAAGTTGCTCCGACTTCTTCAAGCGCCATTCCTGGAGCCACTCGGATAAAGAAAACTTCTGCATATATAAACTGAATAAAACGGCTAAGCAATGACGACATAGACGTTTTTCTGGACAAGAACACGTAACTTGTTCGTCGACTAAATGAAGCGTCACAATGCAAGGACTCACATCTTGCACTTTTGCTTCGAGTAAATGTTCGTACGGGTCATATGAAAGCGCACGTACCGCTCCGTTACGAACGGAAAACGAAGCACGTCGGACAAGCTCCTCATCCTCTTGATGTGAGGGATGCAAATCTTCCGAAATCGTCTCCATCCATTGTTGGATATGGGATTGGTAGCGTACGGCAATATTAAATAAAGAATGGCTCAACAACAACATCTCCAAAAAAAATCTTTCCTTTCATTATACGGCTTTTCTCGGAAAACCGTAAGTGAAAGGAAAGATTTAAGGTTTTAAATGCAGATAGGCTTTCAAAAAATTTCTTTGAACTTCTCTTTTTCAGGAGTTGGTTTCCTATAAAACTCCTGGAATAGCTGAAAAAAAGTAGGATCGGCTTTATATGCAAGGTAGACAGGGTTCAAGGATTTATCACCATAATCGTCCACCGATTTTTTAACAACCCAATTTTTTACGAGAAATTGTGGATGAATGATAGATGAATTTAAGATAAATCAAAGCAGGAAAGGTTGTTAACTCATTTGCCCAACATATGAAATCGTATTACCAAGGTTGCAGAGTACCAAATGTAAACAAAAAGACCAAGAATACATTCTCTACGTTACGCCAAACGGGGAGCGGAAAGCTGCAATTATTGTATCCAATAAAATTGGAAAGGCATTCATTGAACGCCTGACTTTTGATTCATTTGAAATTGAAGATTTGCACATTGATTTTTTGAACAATAAATGCTCATTTACATACAATGAAAACCACCTTGAAACGGAAGTCGTTTCAAACATCCAAAACATACTTCTCGGGTTCTTTATTCAGTATCACAAGCAATCAATCGCTTTTTTCACAAACAGAAAAAGAAGGAATAAAGACGTCGATGCTACCTAATACTGGTAGCATTTTTTTCGGATTTGTCATGCACGAAACATACGGGATTGTGATACACTAGTAGTAATCAGAATATTTTGATAAAAAAGGAGGGGAACACAATGTTACACGTACAACTTATGAAGCCATTTTATTCGAAATTGGAAGGCCAGAAGATGAAACTGGTATTTGCCTATCAATATTTCTCAATTAAAAAAGATGACGAACTATTCCACTTCATTCCAGTGGAAGGAAAAGAAATTATCGTCAATATGAATACGTACCAAGTCGAAAACTTATCCGAAGTCTTCGTCTTTCAAAAAGGCAATCGCTTCATCCGCTTACCACTCTATCAATTGTTGTTAGTGTCTGATATTCATATGCATTTGCAAACCATATTACAACATGGCGAGCCGGAAGACAGAGAACCAGCCAGCGATGTAAAAAAAGAAGCAAACGAATTTATTTCGTTACTCGAGCAAGCAAATCGCAGCCGGATGATTGACTACGCACTTCAAATGCGAGATCAAAGTCTATTTGATCGATTGACACATTAACCGTTGGAGGATAACCATGGAAATCAATAAAAGTTAGAAACACCTGCCTATGAAAAGAGGGAGGTGTTTTTATGTGGTTTTTAAGGGATTCATGTTTACTCCCTTTCGTGTTGATTTCTTCATTCTCATGATATGTTTGTTCCTTCGCGAGTGCACTTTATTCCGTTTGACAACCCGTTTATTCCTCTTCGGCCAAGGTTTATTCCAGTCCACCCAGTATTTCCTACATGAAAAACCCCGAAAACGAAGTGATAGGGGGCAAATTGGTTTGGTTTTTGCTACGCTACTGTTAAAAGGCAAAATTAAAAACCCTTCTCCGAATATGACACGATCGGGGAAGGGTTCTAGTAGTACCTGTACATACATCACGCTCCTAAATTGAAGTCAACATATACAATATTATGACAGATACACTCGAGCCGATGACGCCGAACAATATATCGACAGCAGTTAATTCAAGAATTTTATTAAATTTCACATCTACCACATCCTCTCTACTTTTTTCTCTGCTAATTGATTTAATGGAAGCGGCATGGCGCCTTGCCTGTCCAAACGTATCGCAGGAAATACGATAAAGTTAATATATGTAGAAATTTTCCTTTGATAGGTTATATAAAGTTTAGGTTTTGTTGGAAAAATTTATTCAATTTTGTGTGAATTTCAGTTTTTCATTTTACAAAATTCAATTTTGAGACGCTTTTCGAAGACAAAATTTATTTTTGTAAGGTTAGTAGGTGGGCAAAATTCAAATTTGGGGGCAAAGGTTTCCATCTTGACAATAGCCATTTACACTTAAATGAAGCTATTGAACCTTTTGGGGAAGGGGAGATAGAGGACGAATGATTGTATACATAGCGTTGCGGAAATTTCACCTCATTCCTACGCCGCATGCACTTAAGCTTTCGGGCTGTATAACCAGTCGACCTGTTTAGGCGGGGGCCTAAATCTTTAATCAAACTGACGTTAAAAGTGTGAGCAAATTTGGGTGCTCGCACTTTTAACGTTGCGCAAATATTGTTCGTGGTTTCCTAAAATAACCAAAAATGACAATAATTTGACAAATTCTCCGACAAACTGCACAAACCTATGAATCTCTTTCCAAGCACCCACAACTTTTTCACCAATTTTTCTTTATCTGTACCCTTCGTACGTTACAATTGATGTCGAATTTTGGTAAAGTAAAGGAAGATTAATAGCTACTGGTAGTTACGGGAAGGATTTTTGAAAATATGATATTTGACTTTCGATTTTGGCGATATCTAGCAAACCAGCAAGAATTAATAGATAATCTCGATTCTGCCACGATGCGCGATTTTAAAAAACGCGTATGGATGGTTGGTCTGTTCGGATTACTCTTATTTGTTACACAAGAACTGTGGGGAATGAACACACAGCACCTTACATCCGTATACGCATTTAGTGGCAACGACCCGTATACACTGGCACGTCTTGTCTCACTTGTCGGAATCATTCTATGGGCAGTTCTTTATATGGCCTTTCACTTTTTCGGCATTGCATTCCTATTGAACAGCATCACGGGCATTGATTTACCTAAACTGGCCGTGTTGCAACTGTATGTGGTAGGAATCCTGCTAATTGAAAAAGCATTACTGTTTATCGTCTTTCTTATGACCGGTGCAACCACTCCGGTGTCACTGTTTTCATTCGGTCCACTGGCAGCAACCGTGTTCGATCATCCATTCCTGGTATTTTTCTTTAATCAATTATCCATCTTTACTGCCCTTATCATTGCATTACAGGTTCGATTCATCCGTGCATTCACGGATATGAACCCGCGCATGATTTTACTGATTATTATTGGAATACATATCGGTATGGCACTCATTACTTCGGCAGCTGGCCTTCTTCCAATCGAAGAATGGTACGGACGTTTTGTTGAAGGAGGTGCCGTCAAATGAATAAATGGTTAACGATTGGTATATCCATTGCAGTTTCTACGTTCATTGCAGCCAACGCGATTCTCTTGTTCAGCGAAAAAAGCGTAATTTCTAAAGATGTGTACGTAAATGAATACGAACGTCTCGCAACAGGGGACTTTGTACAATCCTTACCGAAAGAATCACTAGTTGCACCGCTCGACACGACAACGGTTTACGTGGAAAGTGAAGATACGATTCAAGACTGGTTGGTCAAAGAAGGTGCTGTAGTAAAAGCAGGTGACGAACTCGCTACGCTTAACACATCAACGGCTGACGAGCAACGTGAAGTATGGAAATCAGAAAAGGAAGCACTTGAACGTCAAGTGACTGAAACCAACGCAACAATAAAGTCCTTACAATCTGACCGCGCGACCGCGCAGAGCTCAAGTAATTCGACAGACAACGCGACAGACAACGTCACTGAAAACACTGATGGTAAAATGGTTAATATTGATGTAAATGTAGATTTCGGCGTGGACGTTTCTCAAGATGGTGCTTTCGCACAAGCGATTGCTGAAGCGGAACAAAAACTATCTGAAGTCAATCGGCAATTGCAGGTCGTTGATGCACAGCTTGCTCAAGAAGGAGCGGCTGCCATCCTTAGTCCGGTCGAAGGCGTAGTATCCGCGATTCGAGACAACAATGACCGCTTGGCAATCGAAATTTACAGCATCGAAAAAATCATTGTTACGTATGCAACAGATGAACAATGGCAGGACGTGAAAGTCAACGACCGCGTTCGCCTGCAAGCGGATGGAATCGATCAATCAATAGAAGGAACGGTAACAGAAATTTCCCAAGTTCCTGCTAAAGACTCCGAATTCCTGACTGCCTATAAAGCGCTCGATCCAAAAGACCATAAGAACCCGCTAGCATACTATGAAGTTCGTATTCAACCGAAAGAACCAATCACAGACTTGCCTTTCGGTAACAAGACGAACGCTATGGTATTAATAAACGAAGCAAAAGCTGTCTCTGTTCAGACCGCTTGGTTAGACAATCGCTTCGCTGGGTCAGCAAGTGCACATGTCGTTAATAAATACGGCTACGCAGTAAAAACACCGGTCAACATCGCATTTGACTTGAAAACACGCTCAGTCATCGGCGAAGGACTTAAAGCTGGTTCAGTGGTTGTTTACGAACCACAAATCAACGACTACCGTTATGCACCTGCTATCTTCTACCCAATGCCAATGGATTCACCTTCATGGGAATCAGTAAAAGCATTCGGATGGAAAAACTACCTGAAATACTTAGTACGATAGATAAATGACCTCTCCCAGCGATGGAAGAGGTCATTTTTGTTTGCGAATGAATTGTACGTAAAAGATGAATTTTAGATAAATAGTCGCGAATTATAGATAACGATTGTCGACACAAAGATATCCATGCGCGAAATCGAGATATCCGGCATGGAATTCTTGATATCCACTCACGAATTCCAGATATCACAATAAATGCGTTATTAGTGGTGCCAGTTGACCACTCAACTGGCAATTTTTCTGTTAGTGACACCTTGAGGTACTAACAGAAAAGTGGCAGGCGCCAGCCGTCAGCCACCAAATACAGGTCTGAGGGAATTGTGCGTAAAAGATGAATTTTAGATAAGTAGTCGCGAATTATAGATAGCGGCTATCGAGACAAAGATATCCATCTACGAAATCGAGATATCTTCCATTGAATTCTTGATATGCACTCATGAATTC